>DATMYQ010000172.1:0-26233 GCA_035560935.1 Patescibacteria group bacterium
TCCTTATTTTGATTAATTAAATTATCTACGATCATGTTGATCACCTCGGACTTCTAATCCTTTCGGTAAACTGCCGGTGCGATAAACCGATAGTTGCTTTCATGGCGGCTCAATGATTCAGAATGCCCGATGAACAGATAACCGCCGGATTCGGTATGCTCATAGAACCGGTTAACCAATTCGTTTCTGGTATCGGGATCAAAATAGATCATCACATTGCGACAAAAAACAAGGTGAAATTTTTTCTTGAAGGGGAACGCTTTGTTCATTAAGTTGAATCGGCGAAAAATCACATCATTCCTGATCTTCTCCGTCATCACGCTGTACTCGCCGTCTGTTTTTTTTGCATATTTCATGCGCCAATGCTGGGGCAGCGTATCCAACTGGCTATTGAGATACACTGCTTCCTGCGCGCTTTCCAAAGCAGTCGTGGAAATATCTGTGGCCAAAATCTTTGTATCCCAGGCCGCTTTTTCCGGTCCCAGAAACGAGTCCATGATCATCGCCAGCGTATAGGGTTCTTCCCCGCTGGAACAGCCGGCGCTCCAAATCCGCAGATCTTTGGATCTGCTTTCCGACCGGACCAGCGCCGGCAGAACCGTTTGCGTCAAAAACTCGAAATGCTGCGGTTCACGTAAAAAGTAGGTGTGATTCGTCGTCAGTTTGTCTACCAGGATGGTTCCGGCTTTCCTTGTACTGTCGTTTACCACGTAACGGAAATAATCCGAAAAGGTAACGAAACCGCTTTGCACAATATAGTTGCGTAAACGTCCCAACACCAGGCTGCGTTTCTGCGATAGGTTGATGCCATAGTGTTGCTTGATGAACTGGACAAGTTCGCTAAATTCCTGATCGGTTATTTCATCCATGACTTTTGCCTCCAAAGCGGTCAACGAAGTGGAAAGATCCCTGTTACACGCTTTACAACTTACTAATACTTGCCAAATTCTGTGTCATCCAGAACAATTTGTGTTTTGGGAGCCAACGTCCGTTCCTGTCTGGCGACATAGGCCTCCTGTTTCGCTTCCTGTTTTCGTTTATCCAGCATGCTTTCAATCGCCCTGAGCATGTCCGGGCTCAACGCCTCACCGTCCCTCAGTTCACGATTGAGTGTCTTTAGTTTGAATTTGCGGACATTTTCTTTTAACAGTTCCGCCTGGCTGGCTAATTCCTCACTGGCGGAAGCGCTTTCTTCCGCTGTCGCGGAATTGGTTTGCACAACTTGCGACACCTGGCTGATGGCCTGATTGACCTGAAAAATGGCGGTTGCCTGCTCGTTGGACGCCGCGGCGATGCCGCCCACCAGTTCTGCCGCCTTGGCAACTTCGCTGACGATGCCGTTGAGAGCGCTCGCTGTTTCGTTGGCTATTTTTGTGCCGATATCCACTTTTTGAATAGATCCTTCGATCATTCCGGTGGTTTCTTTCGCCGCGTTGGCGCTGCGGGCAGCCAGATTTCTGACTTCTTCCGCCACCACGGCAAAGCCTTTGCCGTGCTGGCCGGCCCGGGCCGCTTCCACTGCGGCATTGAGCGCCAAAATATTGGTTTGAAAGGCAATTTCGTCAATGACTTTAATGATTTTGGATATGTTGCCGGAAGATTCATTGATCTCGGTCATGGCTTTAACCATATCCTGCATTTGGGCGTTGCCGGAAATCGCCTGATCTTTGGCGGAATTGGCCAAAACATTGGCTTGATTGGCATTCACCGCATTTTCCTTGGTCTGGGCAGCCACCTGAGTCATGGAAGCGGTAATTTCTTCGATGGAACTGGCCTGCTCCGTAGACCCCTGGGACAATATTTCTCCGGACGCGGCGATTTGCTGGGAACCGGCCGAGACCTGTTCCGCCGCGATATTAATATTGGTCATTGCCATGTTGACATGGTCGGCCATGGTATTAAACGCCTGCGCCAAAATCCCAATTTCGTCCCGACTGCTTATTTCGACCGCCGCGTTCAGATCCCCTGCCGCTATTTTATCGGCGGCTTCGACAACCATATTAATGGGACGGGAGATCACCCGCGCAATATAGACACCGAAACCGATGGCGATCAAAACACCGGCGGCAATAAATCCAATCATCACCACAATGGCTTTATTGGCGGCGTCTTTGTTATCGGTGGCTTTTTGTTTCGCCAATTTTACTTTCAAAGCCCCCAGTTGGCCCAAAGTGTCGGTAAAGGTATTCGCAATCCGGATACCCTCGGTCTGCATCAGTCTGTTAACGGCATCATTTTGTCCCGCCTGAATCATGGGAAAAAGCTTTTTTCCATAGGGTTCGTATTCGGCAATGGCAGCTTCCAGCGTTTTGAGCAGTTTACGTCCTTCATCGCTGGTCATGGTTTTGGTGATTTTAGCGGTTTCTTCTTTCATTTCGTTTATGCGCTCATCAAACTTTTTCGTATTGTCCGCCTGAATGGCGGCGTCTTTATTCAACAAGGCGTCCCGGACGTTGACCCGGCTGCGCTGGTAAGCTTCCGTGACCACGCCCATTTGCTCCAGCGGTACGGCATAATTTTCATATAATGAAGTATCTTCCTGCGCCAGGGAATGCAGATTGATCACTCCGACCGCTCCGACCAGGGCTGCGAGCGCCGCTACGCCCAGAAATGCGATAATGAGTTTTTTAGCAATTTTTAAGTTTTGAAACCAGTTCATTGGTGATTCCTCCTTCAATGGAGCTGCTATGTACCGTCAGGGTTTCAGCTCCTGCCGCTTTCCAGATGTTCTTAATATTTACCGAATTCCATGTCGTCGAGCACTATTTTGGTTTTTGGCGTCAATGTCTGTTCATACTTGGTTCCGCGGCTGTCTTGTTTTGATTCTTGCTTCCTTTGATCCAGCATGCTTTCGATCGCCCGCAGTACATCGGGACTTAAGCCTTCGCCGTCTTTCATTTCGCGATGGATTTGTTTCAGCTGGAATTTCCGGACATTCTCTTTAAGCAATTCCGCCTGACTGGCCAGTTCCTCGCTGGCCGAAGCGCTTTCTTCCGCCGTCGCGGAATTGGTCTGGACCACTTGCGACACCTGCCCGATCGCCTGGTTGACCTGAAAAATGGCAGTCGCCTGCTCGTTGGACGCCGCAGCAATATCTCCCACCAGTTCTGCCGCCTTGGCTACCTCATCTACGATGCCACTGAGGGCCGCCGCCGTCTCGTTGGCTATTTTCGTGCCAATATCCACTTTTTGGATCGACCCTTCAATCATTCCCGTTGTTTCCTTCGCTGCATTGGCGCTGCGGGCGGCCAGGTTTCGGACTTCTTCCGCCACCACGGCAAAGCCTTTGCCGTGCTGACCGGCTCTTGCCGCTTCCACTGCGGCATTGAGCGCCAGAATATTGGTTTGAAAGGCAATTTCATCAATGACTTTGATAATTTTGGATATGTTGGCCGAAGATGCGTTAATTTCGGTCATCGCTTTGACCATGTCCTGCATTTGATTATTGCCGGCGATGGCCTGGTCTTTGGCCGAAGTGGCCAGTTCGTTGGCCTGGTTGGCGTTCACTGCGTTCTGCTTCGTCTGCGCGGCCATCTGCGTGATCGCTGCCGTAACTTCTTCAATGGAACTGGCCTGCTCCGTCGACCCCTGGGACAATACTTCGCCGGATGCGGCGATTTGCTGGGAACCGGCGGCTACCTGCTCCGCGACGTGCTTGATGTCGCCAAAAGCTCTGGTAAGCGCATCCAGGGTTTGGTTCATGGCATTTTTTAGTACGGCATGATCGCCGCGATAATCCCCTTCGACCCGCAGTTGCAAATTACCGCCGGCCATTTCCTGCAGCACGGCCGACGCTTCCGCCACCGGTGCGATGACCATCTCCAGGGTCTGATTGATTCCTTCCATAATTCTGCGGTAGTCACCGCCGTGTTTTGACGCGTCCGCCCGCGCCGTCAGATTTCCTTCCACGGCTGCCGTCGATAACATATTGGCGTCGGTGACCAACTGTTTGATATTGTTGATGCATTTATTCAAATTGATCCCCAGCAAATCGTTATCGGAACGTATTTCGACATTAACGCTCATGTCGCCCGACGCGATTTTTTCCGCCGCCCGGGCCTGCTGCTGAATGCTGTCCACCATTTTGCCGAAAGATTGCATCAGTGTGCCAATTTCGTCTTTGGTCGCAGCAACGACATGGACGTTTACATCCCCCACCGCCAGCCGGTCCGCCGCCGCCACCAGGGTGTTTACCGGCTTGCTGATAATGCGCGAGATAAAAATCCCCAGAAAAATCGCCACGGTCACCGCTATCACCAGGATGATGCCGACGTTCATCGTTGCCCGGTCAGCAATCGCCTGATTGTTTTCCGCCTTTTGTTTGGCCACCGATATCTTGAGATTCTGCAGGGCAATAAGGCCGTCATCCATCGCCTTATTGAGCCGGACGCCTTCGCTTTGCATGGTCTGCGCGGCTAAGGCCATCTGATTGCTTTGCACCAAACGGATTAACCGCTCCTGATAGGGCTCATATTCGTTGATCGCCGCCCGGAAGTTTGCGACCGCTTTATGGCCTTCATCCGTATAGGTTGTCTGTTCAAATTTTTGCAGCATTTCTTTCATTTTGCGCATGGCGTCGCGGCTTTTCACAGCATAGCCTTCACGCTTGCCCGGGTCTGCCTCCAACAGCATATTGCGGAATTCAACCCGTATGATCCAATAATCTTCCGTCATGGTCACCAGTTCGCCCATCGGCACCGTGAATTTTTCGTAAAGTGCCCGGTCTTCCATTGTCACCTTGTCCAGATTGTAGATGCCGACGGCGCCCACAACTCCGGCGAGAGCACTAACAAGAACAAAACCGATGAGTAATTTTTTCGCGATGTTTAAGTTATAAAACCATACCATCATCAATGCCTCCTTCGATATTGTCTGCTGCTTTTACTCAGCCGGTTTGCTCCAAACTGACGATCTCATCATCACTGAGCAACCGGTCACAATCCAGGATGAGTTTTACGGCGTTGTTCACTTTGCCAATCGCTTTGATAAATCGCTGATGGTAAGTATTACTGTTCAACTGCGGCGGCGGAACCATGTCCTGATCTGCAATGGACAGCACTTCCTGTACGGTGTCCACAATGAGACCCACCGCGATTCCCCGGATATCCACGATCACGATGCAGGTCCGGTCATTGTAATCGCACGGCGGTTTCTTGAACCGCAGCCGCACATCGATCACGGGAATGATTTTCCCCCGGAGGTTGATAATCCCCTGTACGTATTCCGGAAGGTCGGGCACGGTCGTCACGGATTGCATGCCGACAACGACAATCTCCGTGACAAATTTGATTTCAATGCCATAAATCTCCTCTCCCAGGGAAAAGGTCAGGTATTTTCCTTTCTGCGTGTCATCCATCTGATCCAGTAGTTCCTTACCTGCCGATTCATTCACGTTCATTTGATCACCCCTATTCGTTGCTATTCGCGACGATTTCGCTTCAAAGAGAATATCCGCGGCGCATCATCCCGCCAATATCAAGTATTAAGCTGATGCTGCCGTCTCCCAACAGGGTACAGCCGGCTAATCCTTCCGCCTGGCGAATGTTTTTGATATACGGCGGCAACGCTTTGACCACCACTTGCTGCTGACCAAGCAGCTCATCAGCAAACAGGCAGAGCACCTCATCTTCATTTTCCACCATGATAATGATTCCGTCGGTAAAATCGGTGACGCTGGTCGTTACCTTGAATAGCCGGTGAATACGCAGTATGGGATAACATTGGCCACGGACCATAATCATTTCATTTCGGTCAGGATCGTTGATGATCTCTTTCGCCTGCGGTTTGAACGATTCTCTGATGGTGGTGATGGGAACGGTGTAGCGGACATTGCCCACCCGGATCGTCATACCGTCGATGATGGACAGTGTAAGGGGAATTTTCAGAGAGATCGTCGTTCCCTCACCGGCAACGCTGTCAATTAAAACCAGACCGCCCACGCTGTTTACGTTTTTTGTCACCACATCCATTCCGACCCCCCGGCCGGAAAACTCGGTCACTTTATCCTGGGTGGAAAAACCGGGGGCGAAAATAAAGTTGTAGATTTCTTTATCCGTCAACTCATTTTCCGGTTTGTGCAACAAACCTTTTTGCCGGGCCCGGTCCAGTATTTTCCCTTTGTTCAGACCGCGGCCATCGTCTGTAATCAAAATGATCACATCGCTGCCGGAATTTTTGGCTTCTAATGTGATCTTACCGGAAGCGGTTTTTCCCGCCGCTTCTCTTTCCTCCGCCGTTTCGATGCCATGGTCAATGGCGTTGCGAATCAAGTGCATCAGCGGATCAGAGATATGCTCAATAATATTTTTATCTACTTCGGTCGTCTCGCCAATTAATTCCAACTGTACGTCTTTGCCGAGTTTTTTACACATATCCCGGATAATGCGCTGCATCTTGTGAAAGGTGGTGGTCAGCGGCAGCATACGGACAGACATCACCATATCCTGCAACTCACTGATAATCTTTTCCTGCTGCCGGGCCGCCTTATTAAAGTTATCCAGGGTCAGTCCCCGCAGATCGGGATTTTGAACTACCAGCGCTTCCGAAATGACCAATTCGCCGACCAAGTCCATCAGCCGGTCCAGTTTCGCCACATTCACACTGATCATGCTTTGCTGATTGGAACTATGGATCTCAGAATTTTTCGCCGGGAGTCCTTCTTCGGGGGACGGAGGAATTTTAACCACGGGATCCTCCAGCACGATTTGCTGGGGCCGTGCTTTCTTTTCTCCACTGGCCGGCGGATCGGTTTCTTCCAGCTGAAATTCCTTCATCAAAATGGTTTTCCCGAAGAAATCATGCAACTCCGCCAGCGGGCGATCGCTGCTGAAACGCACCACAAAACCGTTCTGGCGGATCATTTCACAGGTCGAATCGTCTTCCATGATATTTTCCGGTATGTAATGGATGTCCTCCGCAAAATCTTTTAATTCATGAATCACAGTATAGGCCCGGATATTCTCCATCTCGCAGCCGGCGTCAAAGAATACCGCGGCTTTGAAACATTTATTTTGGGTGGATGCTGCTTTTTTATCCTGGGCAATGTAATATTGCTGGTTTGTAACAGAAATTACCCCGGTGCCACTGTTTTCCAGCGGTGCCGGGTTGGACTGCTTCAGTATTTCCAGATAGTTTTTTATGGAACTGTTCAATGCCGCAGCATCACCGTCCACGCGGTCACCTTCCCGGATCTTTTTCAATTCTGTCTTTATAAAGTCAATGCTGGACAAAATCAAGTCGGACAACTTGGTGCAATCCATATTTTCCGGGTTGGTGTCCCGCAGATAGAAGAACACATCTTCAATGGCATGCGACAGCGCGGCGATATTGTCATAAAGCATCATCGCCGCGGCGCCTTTAATGGTGTGCATGATCCGGAAAATTTCATTAATGTCCGTTGCGGAGTATGTATCCGACTGTTCGCTGTGAATGATAATTTGCTCCAACTGTTCCAATAGCTGATCCGTTTCGAACAAAAACATATCCAGCATCGGTTCGAGGGTATGATCACCAGCCATAGTTATCGACTCCTTTGACTTACTCTTTTGTCTGGCAAATTTTCTTAAGAGTCTCGACAATCTGGTCTTCTTTGAAGGGTTTTACAATAAAATATTTTGCCCCGTTGATAATGGCTTCCTTAATCAGCGATTCCTGCCCCATGGCGGAAACCATCACCACGCAGGCTTTGGGATCATGTTTGCGGATTGCTTTCAGCGCTTCCACGCCGCTCATTTCCGGCATAGTGATGTCCATAGTAACAATGTCCGGTGCACATTCAATGTATTTCGCTATACCAAGTATACCGTTCTCCGCTTCTCCCGCTACGTGAAATCCGTTTTTTTCCAACATCGTTTTAAGACTCAATCGCATAAACTGGGCATCATCAACAATGAGTACTTTTTTCATAATCGCTTCCCCTCCATTCTGTTTTTTGCGCTATCATTTCAGCGGACTAAAGGCATCCAATATCATTCTCAGCGCTGAGAGTGTTTGGTCCCGTAAAGAGAAATTATAGGAACGCATCCGCCACGTCAGGCAAATGGCGCCGCAAGTGCCGTCGATGATGTCCGCCAGAATATCGCTGTCCGCTTCGCTGCGTATTTCCCCCAGCCGCTGCCCCTCCTCAATGAGCTGCTGCAAAAATTTTTTGCGCTCGTCAAGGATACTGGTGATTTTGGGAGCAAGCTTCGCTTCATAGGATAATACGGAATAAATCTGAGTCATGACGGTGATGGCCGGATAATTTTCATAATAAGTGGCGTACGAATCAACAAAAAAGGTAATGGCTTCCCTGGGTTTTAGCTCTTTTAATTTAACCGAATGAAAAATATCCGCGTCATACTTTGAGAAATACTCCAGGACAGCCAGAATGATGTGGTTTTTCGTTTTAAAATGCCGGAATAGAGTTCCTTCGGAAATACCCTGCCGCTTGGCCAACTCCCGGGTGGATAGTCCTTGGATTCCCAGCTCGTTAATAATATCAATCACAGACAGGATAATACTTTCTTTACGATGCAACAATTCCATTGCCATGATCATTATCTCCTTTTGCAAGACCAGCGAGTGATCACTCGCTTACAAGAATTTTACTGGTTTATTTTCCTGTTGTCAACCTTATATAGCTTAAATTAGTAAAAATGCAATCTGGCGGAATATTAAAACTTTATTAGAAATTTACCACTGCCGTCTGTGGTATAATTTATCGTGAAATAATCGGCAGCTGAGTCAACTATTTTGTCCTTTGGCCAATTCAGGAAGGAACCTGTTATTAATTGTCGAATTTTACCCTGAAGCAATTTTGAAAACGAGGAGGTTTGGATATGGCAGACGGGAAGGTCAAAAAGCCATCCGGCATCACTTACGGTGCGGATGACAAGCCGCCGCTAAGTGTCCTGATACCGTTAGTTTTTCAGCAGATTGTTATCCTTTCTGTGGATTTGCTGTTCCCGGTGTTGATCGTTGCCTCGCTCGGCGGTCCGACGGAGCTGGCCCAAAGCCTGGTGAGCCTGATGATGATCACAATGGGTATCGGCACCATTATGCAATCCTGCAACAAGGGACCGATCGGTTCCGGCTATTTTTGTGCCCAGGAAACCAACGCATTGTTTTTTCCGGTTTCCGTGCTGGCGGTCAAAAGCGGCGGGTTGCACTTAATGCTGGGAATGACCGTAGTGGCGGGAGTTGCCCAGGCACTGTTCAGCCGGGTGGTACATAAGTTGCGCGTGTTGTTTCCGGTGGAAATAACGGGACTGATTATTTTAATGCTGCCGATTTCGCTCATCAAATACAGTTTTTTCAGCTTCGTGGGAAGCGGGAAAGCCGTCGACGCCCAGGAATCGCTGATTGCCTTTGTCACGCTGGGGGTCATCATGCTGATGCATGTATGGGGAAAAGGCTGGGTTCGCCAATATTCGGTAGTGTTCGGCATTCTATCCGGTTTTGCTGCCTCTTATTTCACCGGAGTGCTGACCGCCGATCAGTTGAATAAAGTGACCGCCGCGCCCCTCGTTGCGTTTCCCGGAATAAGCCATGTGGGCTGGTCGTTCAGTCCGGACCTGCTAATACCCTTTCTGGTAGTGGCTTTTTGCTCCAGCATCAAGACGCTGGGCAACATCACCGCCTGTCAAAAAGTAAATGATGCCAACTGGATTCGTCCCGACATGAAGAGCATCGGCGGCGGCTTGTTGGCGGAAGGACTCAGTACGGTAGTGAGCGGTTTATGCGGGACGATGGGGCAAACCACCAGTTCCTGCAGCATGGGTCTGGCCATCGCCACCGGCGCACTCAGCCGCACTATCGGCTATTGTGTGGGCATCGCTTTTATCCTGCTTGCCTTTTTACCGAAAATTTCTTCGGTGTTCGCCATTATGCCGGAACCGGTCATGGCGGCCATTTTGATGCTGGGTATCATTTTTGTTATTTCCAACGGGATGCAGATTTGCACTTCCCGGATGCTGGACGCCCGGCGGTCTTTTGTTTTGGGACTGCCGTTCACACTGGGTCTGGCGGTAGAGATGTTTCCCGGATTTTCCGCCTCTTTCCCGCCATACCTTCAGCCTTTGTTTCAGTCATCCCTGGCTGCGGCAGCCGTGACCGCAATTCTGCTTAACCTGTTGTTTCGCATTGGCGTGGCCAAACATCACGTGGTTGATTGGACTCCCGGAACCGTCACCTCCGAAGAAATCGCGGATTTTATGGAAGCAAACGGATCAGCCTGGGGCGCACGCCGGGAAATTATTACCCGCGTCGCCGCTGTGGTCAATGAATTTATGGAATCTGCCGCCGGTCTGAACCTGGCCAGAGGAACAGTCCAGGTAGACGCCAGCTTTGACGAATTCAACCTGAATGTCGACATCCGTTATGAAGGCACGCTGATGGATTTTCCGGCGGTCAAACCAACCGAAACCGAGCTGTTGCAGGATGATGCGGCTTTTACCAGGCTTTCGGGTTTTCTGATCAAGAAACAGGTGGATATGATCCGCACATCCGTCGATCAGGAAAAATGCTCTATCCATTTCCATTTTGACCATTAGGAAACCGTCGGACGCAAAAACTGCCGCCAACAGATATCAGCATCTGTTAGCGGCAGTTTTTAAAATGAAGATCGTTTCTTTGATCGCCCGCAGCAGGTAATAATTCTTTTTGATTTCGTGGATTTCCCGGGCAATCGCCATCGCGCGGGCCGCCAGTGACTCGGTCCGGACCAGTTCTGAGGTAAATCATGCCGGTGATACCCACCAGCAGCACCACGTGCAGCATCATTCTTTCCCCATCCAAACCCCACAAATTCCGCAGCCTGTTCCCTGCTCCCGCCGGATTCAGGCTGTCGTCCCCGTTCACCACGCTTCCCTCCCGTCGTACATATCCCGCAATTGCCGGCAGTAATCCAGAAAGCCGGCCAACACCCGGGCCGTCAATCCCCAGATCACGTGCTCGCCGTAGCGGTAAAAAAATACCGGATAGCTGGACCGGACTTTAAATTCTTTGGAATAGGACGCAGGTGCCAGGTCACGGGGAAAATCCGCTCCGGGCCGGGTAGCCAGCTCCATATGTCCGACCACCGCTTGAGCCGCCATTAAAAATTCCAGCGGCACGGTAAACACCGCCTCCACCTCCGTTGGGTTCGGCTTTAATTGCGCTTTTGGCGACAGTACGACGGCAAATGGAATCAGGGAAACTCCAATTGGACTGACTAAATGTTTTAATGGGCCCAAAACGGCGATATCATTTCGGGCCAGCCCCAATTCTTCCATGGTTTCACGAACAGCGGTCCGCAGCGGTGTTCCATCTGCATTTTCTATACGTCCGCCGGGAAAACAGATTTCCCCCGGCTGCCAGGTCAGGGTTCGCGAGCGTACTTCAAACAGCAGTGACCATTTCCCGTCCACTTCAAGCAGGGGGACGGTCACGGCTGCATTGAGATAATCCTCCTGATTCTCCAGCCCCGCCGGCTGTGAACTCAGTATCGACTGCAAGCCCGTCAGCCAATATTCTTCTTTCATACTCACTCAGCCCTCCGCTTCGAACCCATTTATCGCCCGGTCACGCCACTAGCGTAAAATTGTTGACATCTTCCCCAAAAATCCAGTTCACCAATTGCTAACGCAAAACAGCCGCGGCCTCGGCCCCGGCTGCTACTGGCTATACATCCCCCGCCAGTACTACTGCTGAATTTCAAACACTTTCGTCAGGCGGGTCAGTTCAAACAGTTCCTTTACAATGCCCTGCAGACCTTTGATCACCACACCGCCGCCATTTTGAATGGCACGCTTTTGAATGGCCACCAATACCCCCAAACCCGAGCTGTCAATATAATCGACGTTGGACACCGTAATGACAAACTGTTTATATCCCTTGTCAATGTATTCAATCAATTTTTCCCGGATTGCCGTGGCTTCCTCCACATAAATGCTCCCCGAGAGAGTCACGAGAACCTCATTATTGACCACTGTTACTTCTTTAATCATTGCAATCCCTCCCAGAAATCATCACTCCATGGCTGAAACGGCAACCACTTCCCGATATGCTTCTGCCTATTATCATACCATTTTTAAAGTCAATGGAAAATACCTTTAGTCAGAATCACCATAATATTCCCATTGTGCACCGGTGATTCCGTTCACTTGCTTAACATAAAAGCCTTCTTTCTTCTGTATGTTGCGCATCATTATCTATCTTTCATGTTTTTTTAACGCAATGCTAACATAATCAGCGGTTGCTGACCATATAATATCAATATATCCCATCCGTGCTCAAATACAAGGAGGAATCATCTCATGAACAACCAGCTACTTACTACATCCCAGGCGTCCGCTATATTAAAAGTGAACATCAATACGGTGGGCCAATATTTGCGCGAAGGCCGCATCGACGGTGTAAAGCAAGGGAATACGTGGAAAATTCACAGTAACAGCCTCTATGCGTTTCTGAACCGCAATCGCAGATCGGATCGCCGGATTTGCCGCAACAGTTTTTTCTTTCAGGAAAAATTATCCGACATCATTTTTTGATTTTGCTCCGGCAACATTAAAATGAGAACTCCGTACCGCATTTTTTCACAATTTTTAGCGTAGCATTAACGTTCTTCCTGGGTTTCCTGTTGCAATCATTGTATGGCGCAGGAATACTTTTGTCATGATTTTCCTAAATATTCCGTCATTCAAGAACAATTTCCCGGAACGGCACTCGCTCGCTAACACAAGTCAGGAAGGGGTTGTTAAAGTGTGTTAAAAACCATCAAAGGACAATTAATGCTCATCGTTTTTGCCATCGTTGTATCCTCTTTTTTTATCTCCGGTGTCATTGGCTATTATTTCATTTCCGGTGACTTTAATCAACACATCAAAAAAGATAATGAAGTGTTCGCCGGCGCTCTGGCCAACAGCATCAACCAGTTCATCCAAACCACCTATAACGTAACCGAAGATCTGGCGCTGAGTCCGGATATCGCCGGCGCGCCTCCCGAACGGCAAAAAAAATTGCTGGAAGATACCGCCAAGCGGTTTCCCTACTTTGATCTGCTGTATGTGCAAAATCTCACCGGCATGCAGACAGCCCGCTCTTCCGGCACTCCCGGCAACCGGGGCGACCGCTGGTGGTTCAAGCAGTTTATGGCCAAGCCCCAGCCGTTCGTCAGCAAATCGTATTATTCGCTGGCCGGCAATACCACCGTGACTTCCGTCTACTTCGGCGTATACGTCAACGGGCAGTTGCAGGGTATTATGGGTTCCGACATCAAACTGGACGCCCTGCAAAAAATGATTGAAGATTTTAGTTCCTCCCAGGATTACTATGCCTATGTGCTGGACGGTGAAGGCGTGGTCATCGCCCATCCTGACAAAAATCAGGTGATTGAACTGAATAACTATAAAACGCTGAAAAAGACACTTCTCGTGAAAGATGCCCAGGGGAACGCCCTGAAAGATGAGAAAGGCAATCAAAAAACCGAGGAAAAAGACATCCGGGTTCCTGACGGTCTTCGCGTCATTACCGAAAAAGTCATGCAGGGACAATCCGGTGTTGCTGAATACCAGGATCTTGAAGGCAACACCCTGATCAGCGCCTACGCCTCCATCCCGCTGCCCGGCAAATCCGATCCCTGGTCGATAATCACCGTGCAGAAGAAAGACCGGGCCATGGCCATGATCACCAACGCCTCCTGGAAAAACGCGCTGATCGCCGGCTTGATCGCCCTGCTGGCCCTGTTGTTCATTTATATTTTTGCCAAGCGTCTGACGGCGCCCATCACCCGCATGGTGACCGCCACCAAGGAACTGGCGCAGGGCAATCTGGCAATCGAAGAGTTGCCGGTCACCACTCAGGATGAGGTGGGGCAACTGGGCGAGTCGCTCAATACAATGGCCGCCAGCCTGCGACACATCGTAACCCAGGTTTCCCAAACCGGCGAGATGGTGGCGTCGTCTTCCGAAGAACTGACCTCCAGTTGCGAGGAAACCAACCAGGCCGTGGCTCATGTGGCCGAGTCGGTGGAAGCCATTGTGTTCAAAACCCAAAGCCACAACGCCACTGTGGCGCAGACTTCCCAGGCCGTGGAACAGTTATCCGCCGGCATCCGTCTGGTGGCGGACAACGCCAGTAAGGTGAATGAAGTCACCGTACAAACCGCCGCTGCCGCGCTGGAAGGCCGCAAAACCGTGGATCAGGCCATCGAGCAAATGAGCCACATCGATAAAAGCAACGCTCAGGTACTCACCACCGTCGATAAACTGGCTGATAGCTCCCAGCACATCAACGACATCGTTAATGTGATCGCCGGTATTGCCGCCCAGACCAACCTGCTGGCGCTGAACGCCGCCATTGAAGCGGCCCGTGCCGGTGAACAGGGCCGGGGTTTTGCCGTGGTGGCTGATGAGGTACGCAAACTGGCGGAACAATCGCAGGAAGCGGCCAAGCAAATCACTCAGTTGATCAATGAAAACCATACCAATATCAATATGGCGGTCAACGCCATGAACGCCGGCAGCGGTGATGTCAAACAGGGCATTGCCTCGGTCAATGCCGCCGGCCAGACCTTCAGCACCATTACCGGTCAGATCGATCTGTTGTCGGCACAGGTGGCGGAAATATCGCAGGCCATCCAGAACATGGCCGGCAATAGTCAGCATATCGTGGACAATATGCAGAGTGTTGACACAATATTTAAAGAAACCTCCGACCATCTGCACAATGTTTCGGCCGTCACCGAAGAACAGTCAGCGGCGATGTCCGAAGTTTCCCGCGCCAGTCAGAGCCTGTCGAAACTGGCGCAGCACCTGTCGGAACTGGTCAGCCGTTTCTCGATCTAGGGAATCACTGATTAATTCACACATCACACGCAAAAAGAAGGCTGCCCAAACCGAATGAAAATAACGGTTTGCGGCAGCCATGTTTTTGTAAAAAACTGAAACAGTTTCCCGTTCATCGCCTGATACTTTTCGGGTCAACACGGGAAAATCGGTGGATCAGATACTGATTTTAGCACCCAGCAGTTCCACAAAACTCCGCAGCCATTGGGGATGATTCGGCCAGGCCTGAGCAGTGACCAGATTTTCATAGGTCAGCACCGGCTGATTCTCCCACAGCGCGCCCGCCAGGCGGCATTCGGCGGCACAGGCCGGATAAGAGGTCACCGTGCAGCCGGACAGAACCTTGGCCGCCGCCAGCAATTGCGTGCCGTGACAAATGGCGGCAACCGGCTTCTTAGCGGCAAAGAACGCCTGTACCAACGTGATGACTTCGTCGTACATGCGAATATACTCCGGCGCCCGGCCCCCGGGAACAACCAGCCCCGCATATTCCCCGGCGCTGATATCCGCCGTGGCGATATCCACCGGAATACGGTGTCCGGTCAACTCAATATACGTATCCAGCGAGGTAAAATCATGCACCACTAATTGAAGAGTGTCACCGGCTTTTTTATTCGGCGCGGCCACGTCCACCTGATATCCCAGCATTTGCAGCGCTTGCTGCGGCACCTTTACTTCATAGTCTTCGGCGCAATCGCCGGTAAGCAAAAGAATTTTTTTATTCATGAATAAACCTCCCTTTTATTTTATCGTTATGGGTAGCTAATGGTCGGTTCGTCCGAGTGCAATACTGGCGTTTTGGCCGCCAAACCCGAAGGAGTTGGAGAGCGCATACCGGATATTTCCCGACCGGGCCACATTGGGAACATAATCGAGATCGCAGGCCGGATCCGGATGATGGTAGTTGATGGTGGGCGGAATAAAGCCCTGCTCCATCGCCAGCAGCGTGGCGATGACCTCAATGGCGCCGGCCGCCGACAACGTGTGGCCGATCATCGATTTGGTCGAGCTGACGGCAAGCCGACGGGCCCGGTCGCCGAACACCACCTTGATGGCTTCGGTTTCCAATGCGTCATTCAGCGCCGTACCGGTGCCATGGGCGTTGATATAGTCAATGTCCTCGGGGCGAATACGGGCCAGCGCCCGCTGCATCGCCCGGCGCATGCCGCCCGCCTCCGGATCCGGCGCCGTCAGATGGTACGCGTCACTGGTCACACCAAATCCAACAATCTCCGCATAAATCCGGGCACCCCGCCGCACCGCCCGTTCCCGGGTTTCCAATACGACAACACCCGCCCCCTCGGCGATAACAAAGCCATCCCGGTCCCGGTCAAACGGCCGGCAGGCGCCGGCGGGATTTTCATTGTTGCGGGACAAAGCCCCCATGTTGCAGAAACTTCCCATACACAACGGCGAAACATTGGCTTCCGTTCCGCCGGCGAACATCACCTGGGCCTGTCCCGAGGCCAACAGCAGGCTAGCTTCACAGATGGCCTGGGTTCCGGCCGCGCAGGCCGTCACCGTCGTTCCCAGATAGCCTTTGAGGCCCAGCGTGATGGCCACCTGGGCCGCGGCAATGTTTGGAATGGTGGTCGCCATATAAGTGGGACTGATCCGGGCCGCCCCCTGGGTAAACAGAATTTTGCACTCTTTTTCGGTGCGGGCAAAACTGCCCATACCGCTCCCCAGCGTAACGCCAACATCTTCCGCCGGCACCGTGCCCAAATCCAGGGAAGCATCCGCCAACGCCATTTGGGCGGCGGCCACCGCCATCTGAACAAAGCGTTCCGAACGGCGCACTTCTTTCTTGCCCAAATAATCTTCCGGGTCGAAATCCTGGGCCTGACCGGCAATCCGGCTGTTCAGCCCCGTCGTGTCAAAAGCGGTGATCGGGCGGATGCCGGATTTGCCGCTGCGCAAGGCGGCGGCAAATTCCTCCCGACCGATACCATTCGGTGCCACTACCCCCACTCCGGTAATCACGACCCGGGATTTATCCCTGGTCATATCATGGTATACCCCCCATCCACGGCGAAGGTTTGTCCGGTAATATAATTGTTGTCCTTCAGACACAGGAAGAGGATGGTCCCCATCAGATCCTGCTCCTGCCCCAGGCGGCCCAGCGGCACGTTTTTGATATACTCTTTCAGAGAAAATCCGGAAAAAGTTTCTTTGGCCGTATCGGTTTCAATAATCCCGGGAGCGATGGCGTTGACCTGGATACCCAGTGCTCCCGCTTCCCGGGCCAGAGCTTTGGTGAAGCCGATAACACCGGCTTTGGCGGCAGAATAGTGGACAAAACCCACACCGCCCACCCGACCCGCTACCGAAGCCATATTGATAATTTTGCCGCAGCCCTGTTTTTTCATTTGGCCGTAGACCGCTTTTGTCGCCAGGAACGTACCGGTCAGGTCGATGTTGATCACCGCCTGCCAGTCCTCCAGCGACATATCGCCGAATAACTTGACGGGAAAAATCCCGGCATTATTAATCAGGACGTCAATCGCCCCGAACTGTTCTTTTACGGTTGCCGCCATCGTCTCCATTTCCGCCGGCGACGTCACGTTAGCCTTTAGCGCCAGCGCCTTCCCGCCGGTCACGGTGATATCGGCCTGAACGGCCGCGGCCGCGGCGGCGTTATTGGCATAATTTACGATCACCGTGGCCCCGGCCTGCGCCAGACCGAGGCAAATCGTCCGGCCGATGCCCCGCGAACCACCGGTTACAATGATCACCTGATCAGCAAGTGGCAGACTCATCGTTAATCCTCCTTCACCGGTTCCGTGGAAATCAGGGCAATAACCTGCCCCACCTGGACGACATCGCCCGCTTCCACCAGCAGTTTCTGTATATAGCCGCTTTCCGGCGCTTCTACCTGAATGGCAATTTTATCGGTGGTGGCTTCGGCAATGTTCACACCGGCCTCCACTTTCTCCCCCGGCTGGCACAGCCATTCACTGAGACGGATGGAGGTTGCCCCTTCGGCAAATTTGGGAACGGTCACTTCAATGATCATTGTTATTCACCTCTGTATTAATTTACTGTCCGCGCCATTAAGCCGACGCCAAAATGCCGGGAGAATTCCGCCAGAAAGTCGTTCCTCACTTGCTCAAGGGTCAACGTTCCGGCGCCCAGTTCCTGCAATGACGTCACGCCTTTATCCTGAATGCCGCAGGGAATGATATATTCAAAATGACGTAGATCCGGATGGACGTTAATGGCCATGCCATGTTGCGTGATGCCGTGGCGTACGGCAATACCAATGGCGGCGACCTTTTTTTCTCCTACCCACACGCCGCTGGCACCGGCAATCCGCTGACCGTCAAAACCATAGAGCGTCAGTAGGTTGAGCATCACCTGTTCAAGCTGCCGAACGTATTCATGAACGGTTCTGACGTATTCTTTCAAATGCAATATCGGCGAAATCACCAATTGCCCCGGACCATGATAAGTTACATCGCCGCCCCGGCTTACCTGCCGGACAGCAATTCCCGCCCGCAGCAGCTGTTCCCGCGGCGCCGTAATATGTTCGTCGGAAGCCGAACGGCCCAGAGTGATAACCGGATGATTTTCCTGAAACAACAATATGTCCTGACCCTGCTCACGGCAACGCTGGTATAGCGTTTCCTGAACAGCAAAGGCTGCTCCATACTCCACCCGGTCCAGATCAAGCCAAAGAATTTGCACCATTATTTAAACGCATCCTCCATTCCGTATTTTTTCAGCCGACGATACAGCGTGCTGCGCGATATTCCCAGCAACTCGGCGGCCTTTTGGCGTTCACCGGTTTGCCGCAACGCATCGTTGATCAGTCTTTGTTCGCAGCTGTCCAGGTTCATTGTCGTCGGTCGGGTATCCGGCCGGGAAGGGGAATGGTCAATCTCTTCCTGGAGAAAATCCGGCAAATGCTGCTCTTCAATCAAAGGACCATCGGCAAAATTCAGCGCCCGTTCCAGCACATTTTCCAGTTGCCGGATATTGCCCGGCCAACTGTACTCCTGCAGCTTCTTCAGAACCGGCTGGCTGACTCCCCGGACAGATTTGTTGTAACGCACAGCCATACAACTCACGAAATGATCCACCAGCAAAGCGATATCGTCAATTCTTGCCCGCAACGGCGGCACATCAATTTTAAAAATATTCAGCCGGTAATAGAGATCCTGGCGAAAGTTTCCTTGTCGGGCCTCCAGGGCCAGGTTTTTATTGGTAGCGGCTAGAATCCGCACATTGACCGGAATGGAACGGACGCCGCCAATTCGCTGGATGCAGCGTTCCTGCAGCACCCGCAGCAAAACCGCCTGGATATTGAGCGGCATTTCGCCAATTTCATCGAGAAAAATCGTACCGCCATTGGCCAGCTCAAATTTCCCTGGGCGCCCGTTCCGGCTGGCTCCGGTAAAGGCGCCGCCTTCATAGCCGAACAGCTCACTTTCAATCAGAGTTTCCGGAATGGCGGCACAATTGATCGCCACGAAAGGCTGCCCCGGTGAACTGGCGGTATGAATGGCCTGAGCAAACAATTCCTTGCCGGTACCGCTTTCCCCCTGGATCAGCACGGTGGACATGCTGCGGGCCGCCACCTGCGCCAGATGAATGGTCCGCAACATCACCGGGCTTTGTCCGACAATATCGGAGAAAACAAACCGGGCCTCCGCCCCGCTGATCTGGTTGACCACCTTGTGCAATTTTTTGATTCCCTTCAGCGTGGCCACGGCGCCGGCCACCTTGTCATCTTCCAGGACAATGGGCTGGGCGGTGATGTGGCAGTGGATACGCCCCCGGCGCGTGTCGATAAAAATCTCCCGGTCGGTGACCGTCTTTCCCCGGGTGGCCACTTTGGCCAGCAGCGGCTGCCCGTCCAGCAGTTCCTGAATCGTCTTCCCGCGGGCACCCGCAGTGCTAATCGCCAAAATTTTGGCCGCTTCCGAGTTGATTTCGAGGATATGTCCGCCGGCATCAATCGCCACCACACCGTCGGCGATCGATTCAATCACCGTTTTGAGGTATTGATTGCTCAACCAAATTTGCCGGTGATCTTCCGCGATGCGCAGCTGATTGCTGATCGCTTTGGCGGCGGCAGCCACCATGCCCAACGTGTGGGAATGAGTCAAGCGGGTAAGACCGCTCATGTTGAGAATTCCCAGTAATTGCCCTCCCGGGTCGAAAATAGGCGCGGATGAACAGGTCATCTCATGATCTGCTTGATGATAATGTTCCGCTCCGACAATCTGGACCGGCTGCGCCAAAACAATCGCCAGTCCGATGCCGGCGGTTCCGGCTTCCTTTTCCCGCCAAACCCCGCCGATCACCAAATTTCTTTCCTTTCCGGCCTCTTTCAGATTCTCATCGCTCATAATTTCCAGAATGACCCCGTCCCGGTCGGCGAAAAGAGTCATAAACCCGGAATCTTTGACAAATGCCTGCAGTTCTTTCATGATCGGTAGCACAACCGCCATCAGGGCCGCGTTTTGCTGGAGACGGCTTTCCAGTTCATATCGGTCCACGACGCTGGTTTTATTGCAAAGCCGGGGATTAAGGCCATGGGCTTTACAACGCAGCCAGGATTGAGTAACAAAAGAGCGGATATCTCCCTTAATCTGACCGGTAGCGACAAAATGCTCCCAGGATGCTTTGGCGGTCTGTTCCCAATATTGCAGCTTGCCTTTCACTCCATCACCCCACATTATTCTGCTGACCATCATTTTACATTCATTATATATGCCAAATCAGGCGTCGACAATCAATCTGCCGGATAATTCTGACGGTGGTGTGATGGAGGGAAATGGCATCACGGAACAAATTTTACCCAGACCCCGGGTTCATCCCTTACCATAATTTTATTTACTCTTTTTGAGGTTCAGCCTAACGTCCCCGACTTTGCCAGTTTTTGCAGGTCGCCGTTTAACTGAGCAAAGATATATACGGGCGCACAACCCGGATAATACGTCACTGTTTTTGCCAGTTTGGCCGCCTGACGAATGTTGTCCGACGTCGGGAAGTATTCCCAGCAATCGCCGACGACAAACAAATTCTTGTCCTTGGCGCTTTGGGGGTCAAAGTCCGGCAGGCCGCCGGCCACAACCACGACTTCGCCCCGTTCTTTCAGAAAATCGGCCATGATGATACCGCTGTTTTTAAAAGAATCCAGCGCGCCGCGAACATTGACATAGCAGCCGGGACAGGTCTGCTGCGCGCAAACTGTCAGCCCCTTGTACATGCCCACCGGATTGTCGTTGGGTCGCAGGAAGAAGCGCCGTACCGACGCGGTCGTCTCGCCGACCACTTCAATCTTATTCAGGTCCATTTCTCCCAGGTCATCGGTACCCGCGCACCGAATCGCCGGAATTTCAATCGGTTCAAAGCCCATGATATAGGCGGAAACCGCGTCAGTGGCGACTGTATCGGTCCCGGCAATCACCAGATTCATTTCGATAGGTGTACCGGCATGAGGTCCCTGGCCTTCCATACCGATCAGCGCATCCACAATGGTCAAATCGGCTTTGCGTACCCGGTAAAGATCGGCCATTTTTTGACCCAGGTCGATACGGTGAGCGCCCTGCTGCTGGGCGCTGGGATGAACATTGGGAATGATGCCGTTCCAGTTTTTTAACCCCAGCGTCACGGTGCCCGCCAGATGCACTTTCATCTTCGGCAAATTGATTAATACGTCGGCGTCCAGTACCGGCTTGAACACGGCCGCTTTCTTAAACACCTTGGCGTCGGGAATATCCACTTCCACAATTTCCGCTTCGTCAAAATAAATCACTTTATCCGCGCCGCCCCTTTTGGCCGCCGCTTCCATACCGGAATCGCGGAAAGCGGGCTTGGCCCGCCCCACATGCAGGCCCAGCGAAGGATTGTCACCCACCCAGACTTCGCTCGCCTGGGAATTTTCTTTGAAGTAGGAGACGACAGCTTCGACCATCCGGGGATCCACCACCGCATGACTTTCCGCCGGTGCCTGAAAGGCGAGATTGGGTTTGATCAGCACCGTTTGCCCTGGTTTGATAATGGTATCCGGAGAACCGATCGCCAACTTGACCGCCTGGGCCACCGCCGCCTTGATCTTGACCATATCCGCGTCCATACGGACGAATTTCCCCTTCATGAACGAGTCATTACCTTCCAATTGACCGGATTTTACCACTGCCACTTTGGGATTGCTCATTTTCTTTCCTCCATTTCTATTTTAATGTTTCAGGGAGTCACTGATTAGCGGAAAAAGATTTGTTTTGGCGTGTGATGTGAATTAATCAGTGCTTCCTTAGATTATTTCCCGGGAAATTACAAAGTTACGCCCCGTGTAAGCCGCCAATCGTTTTCCGTTTATTTGCTATCCTGGGGGAGGATTGGCCGGCGGGTAAAGCGGCAAAAGTATTTTTTCATAAATAAACCCACCCAAAACGCCACCAACAATGGGCGCCAGCGACAGAATCAAAAATTCTCCCCGCGGTCCGGGAATGGCCATCTCACCCCAACCTAGAAAATAGGCCAGAATCCGGGGCCCCAAGTCCCGGGCGCCGTTTAAGGAAGCCATCGACAAAGGAGCGGTAATGGCGACAATCGCGAACACGCCCACTCCCAAGATCAGCGGGAATTGGCTAATATGAGGCACCAGAGCATTACGTTGTTCCAGTAATACGAAAATCATCAGCACCAATAACGCGGTACCGATGCATTCCGAAAGAAAGCCAACCATTAAAGGCACCTTGGCATACGCTTCCGGCGTAAAGCCCACAATACCGGGATTGGGGATATAACAGGTAAAAACCATGGCGCTCAGCTGACTGCCAAATTGACCCCGGACCAGATGATTCGCCGCTTCGAACGGAGCGGCAAAGCCCTGGAACAACACCCACAGCGTCAATGCGGCAAAAAAAGCCCCCACCGTCTGACTGACGATAAACGGAACGACCTGTTTCCAGGGGAATCCTTTCCACACCGCCAGCGCAATGGTCACGGACGGATTGTAATGCGCTCCGGACACGGTCGCCCCCACATATACCGCCAGCACCACGGCAAAAGCCCATAGCCACATGACCGGCAATAAATCCTTAAACGCGCCCACATATACCGCCACAAACACGGCTCCCAAGCCAAAAAAACAGAGTATATACGTACCGATGAATTCCGCCAGATACTTACTGCCCCAAGACTCTTTCAATTTCTCTCCCCCTCGTTTATTTTTCGTTTCGCAGGAAAGGTTATCCGGTTGCCCGTGCCGGATGTTCCAGCCTCCTTTCTCTGGTATTGGGGTTTTCCATACATTATTGCACAAAACATGCCAATGGCATAATCATTCAAAAATTGCCGCAATTTCTCCGGAAATCCATTCCTAGTCGTATCCGTGCCTCAAAAATGGTGTGTCAAAAAGACCGGTTGTCCGGGTCATTTTGACACACCGCGAAACATCGCTGACACATGCAGGAAATCTTTCTTCAATTTAGTCCAAATTCCATCCGGCTCAAGTGGTCAGCCCGGCTTGCTATTCCTCCACACATCGCCACACACTTGAACAGCAACAGCTTTTGCTTCTCGCAGCGGGCAATGCCATGACACCCGCGTGCTCCGGAAAATGGATGGCCGTCGTCGGTTATTTGGGTATTTACAAAGCTCAGCATATGGAGTAATATTAAGGCGAACTTGTCAGACAGCATGACAAGTTCGCTTTAAGGAGGATCATGATGTTTGTGAAAGCAACCGACCGGAAACTTTATGAGGACGTCGTCAGCCAGATCAAAACCGCCATTGAAACCGGAGCGCTGAAGGCTGGTGAAATGCTGCCTTCCGAAGAAATATTATCCCGTAATATTGGCGTCAGCCGGGCCACCGTCCGGGAAGGCCTGCGGGTCTTAAGCCTGATGGGCCTGGTGGAAACCCGCCGGGGCAAAGGAACCATTGTCACCGCCGCCGGAGCGGATTCCTTCCGGGAAAAATTTGCGGATCTGCGCCAAAAAAGCGGCGAGCACGTGGCTCACGCTTCCCAGGTGGATATGCTGCTGGAACCCGGAGTGGCCGGACTGGCGGCGGAGAACGCCACGGAAGAGGACCGGAAAAAATTAAAGCAAACCCTGGATGATATGGAAACCGCCCTGGCTAACGGAGAAACCGGCGAAGCCGAATCCCTCCACTTCCATCAATGTCTGGTGGAAGCGGTGCGAAATCCGCTGCTTGCCGCGATTTTCGAATTGACCCGGGACGTTCATACCCGCAGCCGTACGCTGCTGGCGATACTGCCGCAGCGCCCCCGGCAGATCTTCAAGGAACATTACAAAATTTACGACACCGTCTGTCGGGGCGACAGCCGTCAGGCCAAACGGTATATGGAAGAACACATACGAAAAGTTCGTGAGGCCCGGGAACGCTTTTTCAGTCTCGGTGAATAGACACTGGTTAACTATTGTAAAACACTGACAAATGCAGAGGAGTTTTTTATGAACAGTAAGCAACCCATTCAATACGGTAAAATCGGCATTTTATCCCTGGCCCATATGCTGAATGATCTCTATAGCAATTATCTGCCCCAGATGCTGCCGTTTCTGGTGGTATTGCACCCAAATTTTACCGCGACCCGGGCGGCGGTTCTGGTATCCGCCTTTACCATCACCTCCTCCTTTATCCAGCCGCTATTCGGATATTTTCTCGACCGTCAGGGCAAACGCTGGTTTGTGTATGTCGGCACCCTCTGGATGGCGATAATGCTCAGTTTAACCGGCGTCGTGGAAAATTACTGGGTTCTGGTTGGTCTGGCCTCGCTGGCGGGGATGGGCACAGCGGCGTTTCACCCGCAGGCTTCCACCATGGTCAACGTCCTCAGCGGCAACCGCAAGGCCGTCTTGCTGTCCGGTTTTGTCGCCTTCGGCAATTTCGGCTTTGCCCTGGGACCGCTGCTGCTGGTGCCCCTGTTTCAGGAATACGGCCTGCGGGCAACGCTGGTAACCGTCGTCCCCGGAATTTTAGTCGCTTTGCTGCTGATCTTTTTCTCGCCGCGCAACAATGCACTGGCGGGAACCGCCCCTTCGCTGCCGGCAGTCTGGCATTCTCTGCGCTCGGCAACCCGGGAACTCACGGCCATTATCAGCGTCATCGCATTGCGCTCGCTGGCCTATACCGGGATGCTGACCATTCTGCCCCTCTATTTCAAAGCGCAGAATATGTCCAATATCGCCGCCAGCCATTTGCTGACCATCATGCTGGCCGCCGGCGCGCTGGGCGGTGTGCTGGGCGGATTCATTTCCGACTATTATGGCCGCAAGATCCTGATTGTTGGTTCGTTGCTGCTCTCCACGCCGCTCTTTTTCGCCTTTTTGTATACCCAGGGAATCTGGAGCACGGTTTTTCTGGCCTTGGCCGGTGCCGCTTTGCTGTCCAGCTTTTCAGTGACGGTGATCGCCGCGCAGGAAGCCATTCCGGACAATAAAGCACTGGCGGCGGGATTAACCATGGGTTTCGCCGGCGGGATCGGCGGCCTGGCCGTTATTCTGATTGGCCGCATCGGCGACCTTTGGGGTCTGTCCACCGCCGTCGCCGTTCTCTTCCTGCTGCCGGTGCTGGCCGGACTGATCGGCTTCGCGATGAAAAACCGCCCGGCGGCCCGCACCCAGCGCAGCATCGCCGCGAATCAGTAAATGCACCCTACAGAGGAACAGGCCGTAATGGAGCAGCAGTTTTCTGCTTGCGCCATTACGGCCTGTTGATTTTAAAAAGCCTTATTCGCAGGTCATCCCATAAATTTCGCCCCCATGGCGAAGGCTTTTTCACAGTCCAGCGGAAATTGCGTCCGTCTTACTTCCGCTTTATGTTTTTCATCAAAAGCGGTGCAAACGTACTTCGAATAATCATCAAACTGATAGGTATCATAGACCATTAACGTTTCCGAGGCGCCAAACACTTTGCTCAGAAACAGCTCGTTGTTTTTAATCGGGACAAGGTAACCGCTATTTTCTGCCCGTTCCGGGGTTACGTTCATCGTATAAATATACCCGGTTGCCATCTTTTTGCCCAACAGGCTGGTATATTCGCTGTCATAAACCAGGTATTGGAACAGCAGCCGTTCCATAAAACTGGAGATAAGGCTCGTCTGCCGGCCAAAGTAGATGGGGGAACCTAAAATAATGGCGTCGGCCGCTTCGATCTTTTTCAATACGGGTGTCAGGCTGTCCTCCAGGGAGCATTTGCCATAGCTTTTTCCGTTGACCCGCTTGCAGCTGAAACAGCTGATGCAGCCCCGGTACTGCAGACCCCCCAGATGAATCAGCTCGGTTTCGCCGCCCTTGGACGCCGCCCCTTCCAACGCCTTCTGCAGCAGCGTCGCCGTATTCCCCTGTTTTCGCGGACTCCCGTTGATGGCCAATATTTTCATGATCCATTCCTCCAGTGAAAAGTTTTGATTGCATTTGCTGTTCGTATTATATATCATAGCTTTAACT
>DATMYQ010000173.1:0-13277 GCA_035560935.1 Patescibacteria group bacterium
TTCTTTGATACCCTGAAAACTTTTGCTGCTTCATTAGAAAGCGATGCGGGGAGAATAATCCTGGAAAACGCGGGTGTTGGCACCCAATCTTATTCGTGTACATTTCCTGAATATCAACTAGCCAACGAAAAAAGGAATACGGCCAACAAAGAAGTGCCGATATATCGGTTAGATGATTACTTCGCGGATCAGCCGGTCACATTGATCAAGGCAGATATTGAAGGCGCGGAATTAGATATGCTGCGTGGGTGCGAAGAAATTTTGCGGCGGGACCGGCCTAAAGTTGCCGTATGTGTATATCATTATGCAGAAGATATTTTAAGAATTCCGGCTTTTTTGAAAAAAGTTGTACCGGAGTATCAATTCTCACTGCGGCATCATTCTAAAGACTGGCCGGAAACTGTTTTATATGCGTATACACCTCAGCACAATATCTTTATAGAGAAATGACGAAGTCTTAGAGAAAATATTAATATTGCCGCTTAGAGCGAATGCGAGGGAGGTCAGATTATGTCGTTAACGGACATTACTTTAACATTGCGCCGAAGGATGTTGGATGTGCTGGTGAAAACCAAAGGCGGCCATATTGGCGGATCACTGTCGGCGGCGGAAATATACACGGCGCTGTATTTTGGCGGAGTGTTGCGTTATCGCCCGGAGGAGCCTGATTGGTCGGAGAGGGACCGCTTTGTCCTTAGTAAGGGGCACGCGTCGCTAGGTTTGTTTTGTACGCTGGCCGCCGCCGGCTTTTTTTCGGAAACGGAACTGGATTCCTATACCTTGCCGGGGTCGCGGCTGGGCGGCCATCCCAAGAGGGACGAAGTGCCAGGAGTGGAGGCTTCCACCGGCGCTTTAGGCCACGGATTTCCCTTCGCGGGTGGTATTGCTCTGGCCGGGCAACTGGATGAAAGGGATTACCGGGTATATTGTCTGCTGGGCGACGGAGAGTGCCAGGAGGGATCGGTCTGGGAGGCCGCGATGTTTGCAGCGCAGCAGCGGCTGGGAAATCTGGTCGCTATTGTTGATTATAATAAACTGCAAGCCATGGATCAATTGACGAAAATTGTTGATTTGGCGCCGTTTGCGGAAAAATGGCGTTCTTTTGGCTGGGATGTTCAGGAAGTGGACGGACATGATCTGGGAGCGCTGATCAACATTCTCAATATTCCCCGTCAGGGCCGGGAAAAACCACTGTGCGTATTGGCGCATACTGTCAAGGGTAAAGGGATTTCCTATATGGAAAACCAGCCGCTTTGGCATGTGCGGGTGCCGAATGACGAGGAACGGAAAATTGCTGAAGCCGAGCTGGCAGCGGCAGGGGAGGTGCAGTAACATGCGAAACTCGTATTTGCGGGCGCTGCAGGAGCTTGCGGAAGAAAACCGTAATGTTTTGGCCTGTGTAGCGGATAACGGGGCGATTGTCTATGACAAATTTCGCGAAAAACTGCCCCGGCAGTTTATTAACTTCGGTATTGCCGAGGCCAATATGGTTTCGGCGGCGGCAGGCCTGGCGGCCAATGGTAAGATACCGTTTTTATATACCATTATTCCTTTCTTAACGATGCGGGCGTATGAACAAATCCGGAACGATGTGTGTATTCAGAAAATGAATGTCAAACTGGTAGGAATCGGCGCGGGCGTAGTTTATGCCAATTTGGGGCCGACTCACCACGCGCTCGAGGATATTGCGATTATGCGAATTCTTCCGGGGATGACGATCTTTTCACCGGCGTCGCCGCAGGAGGCTTATCTGGCGACCAAAGCGGCGGCGGCCCATGATGGCCCCGTATATCTGCGACTGGGCACGAATAAAGAACCGGAACTGTTTGATGCAGCGCATTGTTTTGAAATTGGTAAGGGCGTTTTCGTACGAGACGGCGGAGATATTACGCTTGCGGCGACGGGATCCATTTTGGGCGATGTGTTAAAAGCGGCCGAAATACTGTCTTTAAAGGGAATATCCGCTTGTGTGGTGAATTTGCCGAGTATTAAACCGTTGGACGTTGAGATTCTGAGCTCTTCCCTGCGCCGTACCGGTGCGATGTTGGTTGTCGAAGAACACAGCATTGCGGGCGGTTTGGGATCCTCCATACTGGAAGGATTAGCCGCCGCCGGTGCTTTGACGGGAGCCATCGGATTGATGGGCTTTAACGATACATTCTGCCAGGGATACGCCGAGCACGGTGCGTTAAAAGCAATGAACGGGCTGGGAGTGAAAGATATCGCGGAACGGGCGGAAACTTTGCTGGCGCGTAAACAGCGTTGATCATGCCTGATAGTAAGGTGAAATATAAACGGGCGGGGGCGAATGGGATGCAGCATATCGATTTTATTGGCCATTTGCATAATCGGACAAAGCGGGATTATGTCGCGCGGGTAGTGGAAAATGATAAAGCGGAGTGTGCCGTTGTTGCCAAAAATTTTGATAGGGAGTACTGGGACGGTGACCGGAAATTCGGTTACGGCGGTTATCATTACGACGGGCGCTGGCGTGTTGTCGCTGAACAAATGGCGGCGCACTACGGATTAAAATCGGGTGATAGGATTCTGGACGTTGGCTGCGGCAAAGGTTTTCTGCTTTATGAATTCACTCAGGCTGTTCCGGGAGTGGAGGTGGCCGGTCTGGATATTTCCCGTTACGGGATCGAGCAGGCTAAACCGGAGGTGAAGAATTTCCTGCAGGCGGGACTGGCCCAGGAACTGCCGTTTGCGGATCACAGTTTTGATTTTGTTGTATCATTGGGAACCTTGCACAATCTCAGAGTCTTTGAGCTGAAAAAAGCGGTGCAGGAAATCAGCCGGGTGATGAAACAGCAGGCGTATATCATGGTGGAGTCGTATCGGAACGAACGGGAAAAAGCGAATTTACTGTACTGGCAACTGACGTGTGAGTCGTTTTACTCCGTACCGGAGTGGGAATGGCTGTATCGAGAGTGGGGATATGCAGGCGATTATGGTTTTATTTTTTTTGAGTAGAGCGGGATAAGGATGGTATTGACATATGGGGAAAAAAAACAAGAAGACAGAAGAAGCTAACTTATTCCGGGTAAAAATTTCCGTGGACCACAGCGCGCTGTTTCAGGTATCCATATACCGGAATAATAAATTGAGTTCTTCTCAAAGTATTTCACATGACAAATTCGGGTATCTCCTTTTCTGGATGATGAAAGCGTTAAGACCGGTGTTTTTAGAGTTTCCCTGCGAAGTGCGTTTTTCGCAAGAAATTCGGCAGGAAGCTAGCCATCCGACTCACAGGGTAACTGATTTAGCACATCTGGAAGTTTTTTTGAATGAATTGTACCGATACACGGAAGATGTGGTCAATAACACAAAGCAACTATTAGCGCAATATCAGGATAAAAAAAATTGCTGCCGGGACTATGATGGTGTTTGGCTGCATTCGGCTGACGGCAATGCGCGGAGTAAAGGCTTCTTCGAATTTCAGCGGGAAAGATTCCCGGTTCCCGCTTATTACAGTACTTATAATACCGGCTGGGATAAGGAACAACGATGCTTTGTTCATGAGAATAGTAGATATCTTTCGGCTCATGAACTGGTAGAGTTTTGTCTGGAGAATCGTATTGGCACCATGGTGTCGGAAAACTTTTATCTGGAAAGCAATGCACTGTTGCCCCATCGGATTTATCTGCCGGCCGTATGGACTTTTCTAGGTGTTCGGCATGTGGGTATTGATATTGATCCGTGGGATTTATTGGCGCAAAATGAATTTGGGGTGTTTCATACTTCGGCGCCGAATCTGCTACGCTTTTCGCCTTTGGGAATGAACACCGACTTAACCATACAGAGGGAAAAAGCGGAAAATATACAGGGCTTTCCATTATTCCAGCATTATTCACAGGAAAAACAGGCGCGAGGAGTGCTGGAAGACGATTATTCCATCACCGTTTTGACATTATCAAGGCTGCCGAACATGAAAAATAATATTATGAAGATACTGTATTTGTTGCAGCTCATGGCAACAGATTTGCTGCAGGAAGAGATTGTGGAATGGTACTATTCCATGCAACTGTATGCGCTGAACGACCCGGAAATGTCGGCTGAAAAACTTACGACGTTCAACCGCACCCAGCAAACCCTGGCAACGGAATGTATGCAATTCCTGAAATATGAAGCATTGCATCATCTGCAATCTAAGCGCAAGATACGGCTATACGGCGACAGCGGCTGGAATACGTTGTTTCCCGAATATTATCGTGGCCTGCTCAATGCAGAGGAAATACAGGCGGTACATAAAGCCGGCAACACCGTGTATTTGACTATGAACGGTATTCTCAGTTACGTAGAATGCGGAGGGCCGGTTTATGACATGCTGGCGCAAAAAGTACCTTTCCTGGTGGTCAAGCCCTGGACGCGGACCGCGAATTTCCAAGGATTGCGGCACATGGAATACGGCAGCTGGCAGGAAATGAATGATAAGATAAATAATGCCCGGGTTTTCTGGCAAAAGGAAGAATTGCAGAACGCTCTGGACCTTTGGGGGGACATATTTAACCAGGCGGAAGCGTCTATGGCGGAAATCATTTTTAAAAAACCGCGCAATGTGGCGAAAAATTTGTATGAAAAAACTCTGATGGCGCATATTCCGGAACAGCAGGCGAAGGTGGCCGGGTATGAGGAAAAAAATCGGGCGATGCTGCAAATGAATTACCGGAAGTTCGCTCATGGGGAATGGAATAAAGAGCAATTTGATGTGCAAAAATCCCGTTATTGGAGCCGACCATATTTTCAGAGAATGTGGCGGCACATCACCGGGGGATAATCAACAGGTGTTTCTGAACCGGAGAATTAAGAAAGTGAGCGATTCAAACGATAATATGGTATCTGCGTTGCAGTAACCGCGCGCGAATAAACGTATTATCAGCAAAATAATACAATATGATTTTGGAGTGATACCATGTTTAATCAGCAGTCAATTCTGGTTACCGGCGGTACCGGTTCTTTCGGCAAGGCTTTCGTCAAAAAAATGCTGGCAAAATATCAGCCGAAAAAAGTCATTATTTATTCCCGGGATGAATTAAAACAATTTGAAATGCAACAAGTATTTAACGGTAGTGAAATGCGTTATTTTATCGGTGATGTACGTGACGAGGCCCGCCTAAAACAGGCCATGCACGATGTGGATTACGTGGTTCACGCAGCGGCGCTGAAGCAGGTGCCGGCAGCCGAGTATAACCCGATGGAATGCATCAAAACCAATATCAACGGGGCGCAAAACGTCATTAATGCCGCGATTGAATGCGGGGTAAAAAAAGTCATTGCTTTATCAACCGATAAGGCCGCCAACCCGATCAATCTGTACGGTGCCACCAAGCTGGCTTCGGATAAATTGTTTACTGCCGGTAATAATCTGGTGGGCAATCGCCCTACACGTTTTTCTGTGGTGCGGTACGGCAATGTTGTGGGATCGCGCGGCTCTGTGGTACCGTTTTTTCAGAAATTGATCGACGACGGAGCCACCATGCTGCCGATTACCCACCGGGATATGACCCGTTTCTGGCTTCGGCTGGAAGACGGCGTAGATTTTGTTTTGAAAAGTTTTGAACGGATGCAGGGTGGCGAGCTGTTTGTACCCAAAATCCCGTCGATGCGTATTATTGATTTGGTGGAAGCGATGGCACCGGGGATCAAACAGGATATTATTGGCATTCGTCCGGGAGAGAAGCTGCATGAGATCATGTGCCCTCTTGACAGTTATTATCTGACGCTGGAATTTGCCGATCACTATGTTATTAAACCGACGATCAATTTTGCGGCGCAAGTTGATTACGCCAGAAACCAACTGGGCGAAACCGGTGTGCTGGTTGCGGAAAATTTTGAGTACAACTCCGGCACGAACCCGCATTTCCTCAGTATTGAGCAATTAAGGGAGATGAACGCATCATGATACCGTATGGCCGGCAGGATATCAATGCGGCAGATATCGAAGCTGTCATCGCAGTGCTCAAGTCTGACTGGCTGACCCAGGGGCCCGCTATTGAACAGTTTGAGGAATATGTGGCCGGTTATTGCGGCGCAAAATACGCCGTGGCGGTATGTAACGCCACGGCGGCGTTGCATATTGCTTGTCTCGCGGCGGAACTGGGACCGGGAGACGTGTTGTGGACCGTTCCCAACACCTTCGTGGCTTCGGCGAATTGCGGCCGTTACTGCGGCGCAACGGTGGACTTTGTCGATATTGACGATGTGAGCTACAACATGAGTGTGAGCGGTCTGGCCGAGAAACTGGCGTCCGGAGGCGTCCGCCCCAAAATTGTGATTCCGGTTCATTTTTCCGGGCAGTCCTGTGAAATGGAGAAACTAGCCCGCCTGGCCAAACAGTATGAATTTATGATCATTGAAGATGCGTCACATGCTGTCGGCGGCGAGTATCAGGATAAGAAAATAGGCGCTTGCACCTATTCTGATATGACGGTTTTCAGTTTTCATCCCGTCAAGATTGTTACGACTGGTGAGGGTGGGATGGTACTGACCAACCGCCGGGATTTATATGAACGATTGCTGATGCTTCGCAGTCACGGAATCACCCGTAACCCGGAACTCATGCAGGGGGATGCGGACGGTCCCTGGTACTATCAGCAGGTAACACTGGGATTTAATTACCGAATGACCGATTTGCAGGCGGCGCTGGGACGCAGCCAGTGCGACCGGCTGGATGAATTCATTCTGAGAAGACGTTATCTGGCCAAACGATATGATGAATTGCTGAGCGGGTTGCCGCTGCAATTGCCCAAGCAAGATCCGGCGGGAAAATCGGCCTGGCATTTGTATGTGATTCGCCTGAAACTGGAACAACTGGCGAAAACCAGGTTAACAGTTTTTAATGAATTGCGGGACGCCGGGATTAACGTCAATCTACATTATATACCGGTTCATACCCAGCCCTATTATCGGGCGTTGGGCTTTAAACCGGGGCATTTTCCCGTTGCGGAAAAATATTATCAGGAAGCGATTACGCTGCCGCTTTATTACGGATTGACGGACAAAGAGCAGGACTATATAGTGACCACCTTACAAGGGGTATTGAAATGAAAACGGCGATCATCGTACAGGCCCGGATGACATCCACGAGGCTGCCGGGCAAGATATTAAAAAAGGTTATGGGCAAGCCGCTGCTGGAATATCAGATGGAACGGTTGCGGCGGGTAAGCCTGGCGGACGAGATTGTGATTGCCACTACCGTGAATGAAACGGATAAACCGGTGGTGGAATGGTGCCAGCGGATGGGAGTCTCTTATTTCCGGGGTTCCGAACTGGACGTGTTGTCGAGATATTATGAAGCGGCAAAACAATATCAGGCGGATACTGTGGTCCGAATTACTGCGGACTGTCCACTGATCGACCCGGAAGTGATCAATGGGGTCATTCAGGTCTATCAGGCGGCGTTTCCCCAATACCATTATGTCAGCAATTGTCTGGAACGGACGTACCCACGGGGAATGGATGTCGAAGTATTTGCTTTTTCCACGCTGGAGGAAGCGTATCATGAAGCCTTGTTGCCGGCGGAACGGGAACATGTGACCGCTTTTATATATAATAATCCGCAGCGCTATCAGATGAAAAACGTAACCGGCCTGGCGGATAACAGCCGGTATCGTTGGACGGTCGACACCCCGGAAGATTTTCAGTTAATTGAGACCATGCTGAAAGTGCTGTATGCGGATCATCCGGATTTTACCCTGGATGACGCACTGGCCTTGCTGGAAAAACATCCGGATTGGGCGTTGATTAATGCGGATATTCAGCAAAAACATTATGGTGAATAATACATGAGATTACAAGAAACGACGCGGCCGCTGAACATTGTCTTCCGGGTGGATTCCTCGCAGGAAATCGGCAGTGGTCATTTGATGCGCTGCCTGACATTGGCCGGGCGACTGGCGACGCGGGCGCGGATTACCTTTGTCTGCCGGAATCTGAATCAGCATCTGGGATGGCTGGTGGAGCGGGCCGGCTACCGCTTACTGCTGCTGCCGGAGGCAGAGGAAAATCCTTGTTTGCATGGCTATGCCAAATGGCTGACTGTTACGCAGGATGTCGACGCGGCCCAGACCCGGACGGTATTAAACAATGAAGTAGTGGATTGTCTGGTAGTGGACAGCTATGCGTTGGATGCCGAGTGGGAGGAACAGCTTCGTCCGATGGCGAAAAAACTGTTGGTCATTGATGATCTGGCCAATCGGGCGCATCAGTGTGATATTTTACTGGATCAAAACTATTACAGTGATATGAATGAGCGTTATACCCGTCTGGTCCCCGGGTATTGCGAACTGCTGTTGGGACCGGACTATGTTTTATTGCGTGATGAATTTTACCGGATGAAAGATCAGGTTAATGTGCGGGATGGTAGAATCAACAATCTGTTTGTTTTTTTTGGCGGCAGTGACCTGAGCAATGAAACGATGAAAACCTTGCAGGCGATTGTTCGACTGGACACAAAAGACTTTATGGTCAATGTTGTTGTCGGCGCGGCTAACCGACACAAGCATCGAATTGAGCAATTTTGCCGGGAACATCATTGGACGCATTATCATCATCAGGTGGATAATATCGCCGCCATGATGGGAACGGCGGACTTAGCCATTGGCGCCGGTGGGGTTACGACCTGGGAGCGATGTTATCTGGGATTGCCGTCCTTGGTCGTTTCGGTGGCTGAAAATCAGGTTGAGGTCAGTGAGAATTGTGCCAACATCGGTTTGGTGACTTATCTGGGGCAAGCAGTGGGTGTGGATGGGCCAATGATTGCCAAACATCTGGAAGCGGCTTGCGGCGGACGGGAAGCCAATGCTGTCATGAGCCGGCGTTGTTTGGAGTTTATGGCCGGCAATACCAACCAATCGGACGTTATTTTGAGGTTGCTATGAACAACTATTCTTTGCGACGAATTGAAAAAGATGATTTGCAACAGGTGCTTACCTGGAGGAATTCAGAAAATATCCGGCGGCTTATGCTCAGCGATAGTTTGATTTCCTGGGCAGAGCATTGTCATTGGTTTGACCGCTTACAAGAACGCGATGATTGTGACTTTCAAATTTTTTGTGTGGACGGACAACGCGTGGGAACCGTTTCTTTTAGCGATATTGACCGGGGAAATGGGAGATGTCGCTGGGGATTCTACGTCGGAGAGGAATTTTCTGCCGGTGGCTATGGCTCAATATTGGCTTATCATGGTTTGGAATATGCCTTTTCTCAATACACGCTGCACAAAATTATGGCAGAAGTTGTCGATTTCAATAAAAAAAGTCTCCATTTTCATTCCAAGCTGGGTTTTGTCGAAACTGGACTGCTGAAAGAACATTTGCTCCGGGCAGGAAAGTATGTTGATGTGGTGTTGCTCAGCCTGTTCCGGCGGGATTGGGAAGTGAAAAAATCCCAGGTACTGCAGGCTGCGTTGGAAAAAATAGAAAGGCGGGGCGTTGGTGATGGAAAATAGCCGGCTGAAATTTGGCAAAGATGTACCGCCGTTTATCATCGCGGAAATGTCAGGAAACCATAATCAGTCGTTGGACAGAGCGCTGGAACTGGTGGAACTGGCTGCCTGGACCGGTGTGCAGGCGCTCAAACTGCAGACATATACGGCCGAGACGATGACCCTGAACATTAACGAACGGGAATTTTGCATTAAAGATGAAAAGAGCCTTTGGCAGGGCCAGTCACTATACGAACTGTATCAACGGGCGTACACGCCGTGGGAATGGCATGAACCGATTTTCCGGCGTTGCCGTGAGCGGGGTTTGTTGGCTTTCAGCACGCCTTTTGACGATACTGCGGTGGATTTTCTGGAACAGCTTAATGTTCCCTGTTACAAAATTGCGTCCTTCGAAAATACGGATTTGCCGTTGATCCGGAAGGTGGCCGCCACCGGCAAACCTATGATTGTTTCCACCGGCATGACGACGGTGGCGGAACTGGAAGATTTGGTCAGCACCGCCCGTGCCGAGGGATGCCGGGACTTGGTATTGTTAAAATGTACCAGCAGTTATCCGGCAACGCCGGAAGGGTCAAATTTATTGACCATTCCTCATATGCGGGAATTGTTTCAATGTGAGGTCGGTTTGTCGGACCATACGCTGGGCATTGGTGTGGCGGTGGCCGGGGTAGCGATGGGAGCGACGGTGATTGAGAAGCACTTTACCCGTTCCCGGGCGGAAGGCGGCGTGGATTCGGCTTTTTCCATGGAACCGGACGAAATGCAACAGCTGGTGACGGAAGCTACCCGGGCCTGGCAAGCATTAGGGCAGATCAGTTACGCAGTGGATGAACAGGAAAAAAAATCATTGCTGTTTCGCCGGAGCCTGTACATCACGGAAGACCTGAAGGCGGGTGATGAAATCACCGCTGCCAATATGCGCAGGATACGGCCGGGACTGGGCCTTTCACCGAAGTATTATGATATGATTTTGGGTAAACGGGTAAAAAAGAATGTGGACAAAGGGACACCGGTGACCTGGGATCTGGTGTGAATCAAAAATTTGACGTTGACTGAAAATTTCGAGCACTGGTTTAGTGAACCGGTGCTTGTTTATTTTGCAAAAACGCGGAAAAAGATGTGAAATTTATGGGAAATATGTGTTAAGAATAAGGGGCAAGTCTTCGATAAAGATATTGAAGTAGACATGCAGAAGGTTTTCGGCCGGAATCTGACGTATGTTTGCGCAAGGGGCTAGGATGCCCTTATGAAATATTCAAGGAGGAAGAAACCATGATTATCAATCACAATATGCCCGCTCTGAATACCTATAACCAATTGGTCCAAAATAACCGCGGCACCTCGAATGCTTTAGCGAAACTGTCTTCTGGTCTGCGCATCAACAAAGCTGCTGATGACGCTGCTGGTTTGGCTATTTCGGAAAAAATGCGTTCCCAGATCCGTGGCCTGGACCAAGCTGGCCGGAACGCCCAGGACGGCATTTCACTGATTCAAACGGCAGAAGGTGCCTTGAATGAAACGCATTCTATCCTGCAGCGTATGCGGGAATTGTCAGTTCAGGCAGCCAATGACACCAACACTTCCAGCGACCGTAACGAAATCCAGAAAGAAGTCGATCAGCTGAAAGATGAAGTAAATCGGATTGCCAATACCACCGAGTTCAACACCAAAAAACTGTTGGATGGCACCAGTTCTGCTCTGGTTTCCACCGATAAACTGACCACCAAGGTTTTCATGCGTGACGGCCTGCGGGTGCTGGATCAGTTTGGTCAGAAAGACGCCGGCGGCGGCAACTTCAAACTGACGATCAAAGGCGTTCAGGGTTCCGCCGAAGTGCAAAAAACCGATATCATGAAAGTTAAACATCAGGGCGATACCGTACAGCAGTTGGATATCAACAACGCCAACGGTTTAACGCATGTGTCGGCCAGCGGCATTCAATACGGAACTTATGTTGTCAGTGCCAGTGGTTCGGTCGGCCTGCATTCGGCCGCCGATACCGGCGCGGCAGCCTTGACCTCGCAATACCTGCAGGAAGGTATCGGCAGTGCGGCGGCCTCGGTAGCCAACGTGTTCGGCGGAACATCCGCAACGGACATATCTACTGCTTATGTTACCGCGACGGCGAACTTCTCGTTGAAATTCGAAATTACCTCCATCAGCTCGGCTGCCAATACCATCACCTATAAAGTTACCGGCACCAAGCTCTCCGTCACGGGTGGAGTAACCACTGTAAGCGGAATGGCCACGTATGATGGTGCCGCTGGCACTATTGCCTTCTCGGCAGGATCCAGCGCGGCCCTGGTTTCTCTCGGTACTTCGAACGCTTTGTCCGGCTCAACGACCGCTACCTGGACGAAAGGCCTGATGGCCGGCGATATCGGTGTGATAAACATCAAAGCCAGCTATACGGCGATCAGCACCGCTACGGTTGATGAAGTCGCAGTAAAAGCCCGTTACAAAAACACGGCTACCAGCCAGGCAACGGCGATTGTCGCGGACTTTGTCTTCAATGATGGCGCTTTGAATGGCACAACGACCAAACTGAGCTATGAGAGCGTATATGCGAAACTTTCGACCGGCTTGCAATCCACTGATTATGACGCGCTGAAAGTGGGAACGGTCTACACCGGTAGCATTTCACTGGAAGTCAAGGACATGATTTTGACCTCCAATGCCACGGCGGTTGATGCCAAGTTCAATTTTGACAACGGTTTCGGTAAAGTGGCGTCCTTGGATACCCAGCTGTACGATATTGACCGTTTCTGGGATGCCAGCGGCAACTTCCTGCTGACCGGCGGCAAAGCCATCAGCATCGTTCAGGGCGACGGCACCACGACTGCCGTCAATCTGTACGGCACCGACACTCTCCGTGATGTGATGAAGAAACTGAACAACGCCATCGCTGTGGGCTTGGGACAACAGGATATTGAAAATATCGGCTCCAACAACGCTGATAAATTTGTTTCCTATGTCACTGCGGCCACCGCAGCGGGCACCACAAACACTCTGGAAAAAGTGGAAGGTACCTTTGTCATCCGCTCGGCGATTGCCGGCACTGACGGCAAACTGAACTTTGTCGGCGATGATGACGTGATCAAGGCCCTCAGCCTGCAGACCATTCAGAAAGCCGAAGAAAACAAATTCACGGTTGACGTGGTGAATGCCCATCAGCTGAGCAGTGACAAGACCTTTGTCGCTTCGGCGGTTAAAACTGAAGGCAACCTGCTGGTTGGCGTCGTTCACGAAAACGTGGATATTAAGTTTGCCAGCCAGACCGGCATCAAAGCCACTTGGGATTCGGCTTCCGCCAGCTTCAAATTTGCTGATTCGGTTACCAGCGCGGGCAGCACCGGCAAACAAACCGCCGGTGAAACCACGTATGTCCATCTGGCGGACCGCACTCTGGTGCTGCAAGTCGGCGCCAACCAACAACAGGATATTGGCACTGGTATTGCCAATATGAACGCTGAAGCCCTGGGCATCAGCAGCATTCAGGTAACCAGCAATACGCTGGCTAACGAAGCAATCGGCAAATTGGATGATGCGATCACTCGCGTATCCGGCGAACGCTCGAAGATGGGTGCTCTCCAGAACCGTCTGGAACACACCATTAACAACTTGAGCACTGCTTCCGAAAACCTGACTGCGGCTGAATCCCGCATTCGCGACGTCGACATGGCCAAAGAAATGATGAACTTCACCAAGTACAACATTCTTTCTCAGGCCGCTACCTCGATGTTGGCGCAGGCCAATCAGCTGCCGCAGGGCGTACTGCAATTGCTGCGGTAATTACGACCCGATTACGATTCAAAAAAGGCTCCGGGAA
>DATMYQ010000174.1:0-4686 GCA_035560935.1 Patescibacteria group bacterium
CATTTATTCATACAACAGCTAAAATAATGTAAAGTAGAAGTTGAGGGGGTATTTTTTTGTCTGTACATAACTTCAACCCGGGTCCTGCCATTCTTCCCCAGGAAGTTTTGCAGGAAGCCCAGGCGGAATTGTTAAATTACCGGGACACCGGCATATCCATTCTGGAAACCAGTCACCGTGCCCGTCCCTATGAAGACATCAACCGCGAAGCCGAAGCCAGCATCAAAGAACTGTTGCATCTTCAAGATAACTACCGGGTTTTATTCCTGCAGGGTGGCGCCAGTACGCAGTTTGCGATGATTCCGATGAATTTCCTAACCGCCGGTCAAACCGCCAATTATGTCTTAACCGGTGTCTGGGCGGAAAAAGCGTTGAAAGAAGCGGCATTGCTTGGGCAAACCCATGTCGCCGCCAGCACTGCCGATAAAAAGCATTGTTGCATTCCCGGTCAGAACGATATCCATTTAAGTTCTGATCCGGCTTATATCCATCTGACCTCTAACAATACCATTTACGGCACTCAGTGGCAGAACTTTCCATCTTTTGGCGAAGTGCCGCTGATCGCGGACATGTCTTCCGATATTTTCAGCCGCTCTTTTGATGCTTCCCGCTTTGCGCTGATTTATGCCGGCGCGCAAAAAAACTTGGGGCCAGCCGGCGTAACAGTAGTGATCATCCGCCAGGATCTTCTGGAACGCTGTCCAAAAACCATTCCCACCATGCTGCGTTACTCCACCCATGCCGCCAATGATTCCCTGTATAACACACCGCCGACTTTCGCCGTCTATATGGTCAATCTGGTCCTGCGCTGGATTAAGTCCAACGGTGGCCTAACCGGAATGGAAAAGCGCAATCGGGAAAAAGCGGCATTGATTTATGCCGCCATCGATGCCAGTCAGGGTTTTTATGCGGGCCATGCGGAACTTGCCAGCCGTTCTCTGATGAATATCACCTTCCGCCTCCCCAGCGCAGAACTGGAAAAGCAATTCGTCAGCGAATCCGCCAAAGCCGGACTGATCGGGTTGAAAGGCCACCGTCTGGTGGGCGGTCTGCGCGCTTCCGTGTACAACGCCATGTCGCGGGAAGGCTGCCAGGCGCTGCAGAATTTCATGAAAGAATTTCAACGCAAAAACGGTTAAATAAAAAAATCCGCTGCTTCCATTTTCGGACGCAGCGGATTTTTTTATTTCCTCGGTCAATTCATTAATACGCCGGCTTTCACCAGCAATCGTTTGATTTTTTTTGTGTCTTCTTCACTCAGCGCCACCGCCGGCCCCTTAACCGCCGGTGTAATCGGAACCCCCATCGCCGCTACCGCTCCTTTGATACCGGCGACAAAAGGCTGCGTCACATCATATAAGTTCATAAGAATGGATATTTTGCTTTGCATCGCAGCCAGTTTCGTCATATCCTTTCCCTGATAGGCGGCCATAAGTTCCGCAAAGACACCGGGAATCACGTTGGTCAAACCGCTTAACGCGCCATCACCGCCGGCTAAAAGATTGGGTATGAGATATTCATCAAAGCCGGACAAAACGCTAAAGTCGGGGCGCTCTTCTTTGACACGCTGAATCAGTTTCCGGGTATGACTGATATTGTCCACCGTATCTTTGATGGCCACAATGTGACGGAATTCCTTCACCAGCCGCAAAACCAAGTCCGGCGTTAAATCAGCCGCCGTGCGGTCCGGAAAATTGTACAGCATGATGGGTATTTCTGTCCGGCGGGCCAGACTGGCATAATAGTTGTAAATAGTATCCGTATTCAGCTGGAAATAGTAAGGTGAGATCACCACGGCGGCATCGGCCCCCGCCCGTTCGGCAAAACGGGTGAAGTCAATGACTTCATCCATTTCCGTGCCGCCGGTGCCAATCAGCACCGGCACCCGTTTATTGACTGTGGTGATCACAAATTCGGTAAATTCCCGTTTTTCCGTTGGTGAAAGAGCAAAGAATTCGCCAATACTACCCATAAACAAAATGCCATTAATACCCTGGTCAATCAAACGATCAATCACTTTTTTATTGCCGACAAAATCCAACTTGCCGTTTTGATCCAAAACGGTAATCATCGGCGAAAGTATTCCTTTAAACATATCATCCCTCGCTTTATTTTTACAAACCCGACGCTGTTTACCAGGCAAGCAAATTGCCGTCGGCATCAAACTCTATGTCCTTCGGTTCACCGCATACGGTAATATCCGGATGGGCCAGCGCCGCTTCCAGAAACGCTTCCGAGATCATAATTTCACCTAAATGAAGAGTGTCTTTAATACGCACCATTTTAACTTTCGACATATCCCGGGCATTGCAAGTTTTTACCGCAACCAGCAGCGCTTCCCGGTCATCGGCCATCACCATGGGGATTTTGGCCGGCAAAGGCGTCGTATTGGTAATCAGATTCGCATACGTATAGTCGAAATCAATTTTTTCAAACAGTTTACGGGTGGTATAATCCGCAACGCCAACGCCGCAGGCATTGCCATTCGTTTCTTGGGTTAAATCCAAAATCACCAGTTTGTTGGCATCCGCGCCCCCCTCTGCATAGGGAGTGGGAAAACGGCCGGTAATATTGGGGTCCATTCCGTCCCCGGAAATTTCTTTGCCCATTTGGTCAACGACCAGCACGTCCATCTGTTCAAATAGAATGCGCGGCATTTTTCCCTGGGCTTCAAACAGCAGTTTTTGGTCGGTCTCAATCAGTTCCCGGGCCGGCACAGCGACCAAAGTTGAAATTCTGTCATACGCATTTTCCACCGTACCAATACCGAACAGCACTTTACAGCAAGCCAGCTTGACTTTGGCCATTTCAAAAACATGTTCGGCCATATGTTTAAAACTGTAGACATGGCAGGTTTCGGCGCCCTTTTGTTTGCCCAGGCCGATAGTCAGCATTTTTGCCAGACCGCTCTCACAGGGCCCCCGGTAAGCCGTATGGGGTTTAATGCGGTTGATCACCACAATCCCGTCGGCTTCATAAGCATGTTTATCCATATGCACCGGCAAACCGTTGCCAATTTTGCCGATTTCCACTACTTCCATCGAGGAAATAATGGGACAGCCGACGCTATCCGCCGTTACCCCCAAATTCGCCAGCACTTTTTCCTGACCCGCCGCGGTGGCGCCGCCATGGCTGCCCATCGCCGGCACAATAAACGGCTGACCGCCCCGTTTTTTTATCTCCTCTGCCGTACACCGCACCAACTCCGGCAAACGGTCCAGCCCCCGGCTGCCGACAGCCACGGCGATCCGCATTCCTTCACGGATACTGTCACCAATGCCTTCTTTGGCAAACTCTTCCCGGATAACCGGCGCAATATCCTTAATTTCGGTCACTTTGAAATTTTGCCGGATTTTTACCATTCGCGGCAATTGTGTGTCTTTCAGCAAATCCTGAATAATTCCCATAATGCTCCTCCTTGCGGCTAATGTTTCTGTAATAGGTTTATGCCAGCCTACATGGTCGGCCCGATGCGGGAAATGGCAAAATCATTCTGGCCGACCACCTCCGCTTTCGTTACTTTACCCGACGCCACTTCCAGCATCTCGTCAAAAATCCGCTGACCCACCTGCTGAACCGTTTCGTCACCGGTGATAATTGTCCCTGCATTAATGTCCATATTATCTTGCATTTTCGCAAACAAAGCCGTATTCGTCGCCACCTTGATCGTCGGTGCAATCGCCGATCCGGTCGGGGTGCCCCGGCCGGTGGTGAACACGCAAAGATGACAGCCGCCGGCTACCATACCGGTTAACTGTTCAATATCATTGCCGGGAGTATCCATGAATACAAGGCCTTTAGTCGTCACTTTCCGGGCCCAGCCGATAACATCGTTAAGCGGCCGCGAACCGGCCTTATATACACAACCTAACGACTTTTCCTCAATGGAGGAAATACCGCCTTCAATGTTGCCCGGAGTGGGGTTACTGCCCCGCATATCAACGCCGGTGGACTTGGCCAAATCTTCAAACGCTCTAATGGTTGCATAACAACGCTCTTTTATTTCCGGGCTGACCGCCCGCTCCGCGATAATATGTTCGGCGCCAATGAGTTCCGCGGTTTCTGCCAGAATGGACGTGCCACCGGCATCGATCAGCAGATCGCTGGCAGCACCCAGCGCCGGATTTCCCGACAGACCGGAACAGGCATCCGAGCCGCCGCACTCGGTGCCTAAAATCAATTCCGATGCATCCATCGGCTCCCGTTGCAGGCGGGACGCTTCCACCACCATGCGCTGAGCAGCGGCGGCACCGACCTGTATGGATTTATTCGATCCGCCCTCGTCCTGGATAATAACAGTATACACCGGTTTATACGGACACTGTTTTTTTATTTCTTCCGCCACATCCTGGGCCCGAATAACTTCACACCCCAGACCCACCACCACAATTCCATACACATTAGGATGCGTTCCATGACCGATAAACGCGCGGGCCGTTTGCTCGGCGTCAGCTCCCAGTTGGGAGCAGCCATGCTGATGTTCCACCCAGGTTGCTCCTTTGGTGTTGAGCGCGATACCCCGGGCGACCTGATTGGCGCAGTTGACGGTCGGCAAAACCAGAATATGATTACGAATCCCCACAGTATTGTCCGGACGGCGATATCCCATAAATTTCATTTTTTTATCTCTCCATTCAAAAATAATATCGTTTAGCCCTGCCGCTTACACCGTCTCTAAATCGCCCC
>DATMYQ010000175.1:0-36840 GCA_035560935.1 Patescibacteria group bacterium
TTATAATACAGACTGCGCCATTAAGGTATGGGATATAGTCGATTTTTGCGAGAAGAAATCGACTATATGCTGTGATATTGATAATAAATGGGCTTGTAAACAAAAAATACCTCGTTTGAGGGATTGGCTTTTTCCCGCAAAAAAGGTATTTTAATAGTGAAGCAACGGTGCAGGGCTGATTAGAGGGCAACTGATCAGCGGCAACCAACTGTTCCGTTGCGCGTGCAAAAAACGCCTCCGAAATAACGGGGGCTTTTTATTTTTGACATAAAAAGAAAAACCCTATATCAAATGAAAACGGTTTCGCGGCGATAGGGTACGCTGCGCAATACATCGTCGTCTGCCAGAAAGGTAACGCTGTGCAAAGCATCGTCGAGGGTTTGGGATCTTTCACCAATGGCGATGACAACACCTGGGTGTGCAGGGCCGGCCACGCAGATGCGGCAAAGTTCCGGGGGCTGGATAATGCGGTTGATCTCGGCAATGCGGCAACGATAAGAGGCAATTTCCAGTGAGAGTTCGCGTTGCATGTTCTGAAGCCGTGTCTTTTCCTGCAATTGATGGGTCGAAGCCGTTTGGTAGTTGAGCTCGGCATAGTATTCCAAAGGTCTGGAAAGTTGCTCCATTTCGTGGCGCGATTCCAATAAACGCCACGAAAGTCTTCGGTGTTCGTCTTCCAGCGTTGGTATGCTGCCGGCGCGCAGTTCGGTGGTTGCTGCCCGGGGGCGACCGGCGGCGTAGGTGATGATTTCTTCGCCGGCCTGTATTTTCCCGCCAATAATTTGGCCGGTAGCGCCTTTGACTACAACCCGGCGGTACGCTTCGACGTAGCTGTGCAAAATGGTGTTATTGACAATGACGTCCCGACCGGCCCGGATATCGGCATTTTCGATGAACTGGGCAATAACGTCATTATTGGAGCGAACAAGACCTTTGTTCATGCCCTGGATACCATGGCGGACGATGATCTGGTTGGCACTGACGTTGCCACCGCTGATTAGTCCCAGGACATCCACTGTTCCGGTGGCGTTAACGGTAAAGCCAACGTTTACGGAACCATGAATGATTACGTTGCCGATAAAGTCGATATTGCCGGTAGAAAGGTCTACATCGCCCGGGATGGTTAATAGCGGTTGTACGCTGATTTTTCCTCGTTCCACCATTACTTGTCCATCGGTGCTGGCCAGAAGCCACAAGCCTTTTTCATCGATACGTACATTTTTTCCGGCCAGCAGTGCGAGATCCTTGCCGGGCAAGGGCGGAATATTGCTGCCGTAGACGCTGACGCCGGCAACACCGGGTGTCGGTGGCGTTTTTATTGCCAATACGTCATTGTTATGCACAGTAGTGAATAAATTTAAGCTTTTGAAGTCGACTCTTCCGTCTTCAAGTTCGGCAGGGCGGCCACGGTTTTCCTGACAGAACGAGTAGGTGATAACAGCGTTGTCACCATTTTTTGGAGCAATACCCCTAGCGCAGGGGAATTCAATTCCTGGGCGCTGTAAGGCCTGCTTTAAAGAGTTTTCGTCCAATCCGAAACAGATACCCAGGCTAGCCAGTTTTTGGTGCAAATCATTCAGGGTAGGCTGACGGCAGTTTTCAGGTAAAAATACAGTCAGGTATGCCTCAAGTTTTCGGGGATTGACTTTGACACGAATTTCTGGTTCGCGGATGGGATTCTGGTCGACAAACGGTAGGTTGGAGAAAGCGTCCAGGGGTTTCATGACATTTGTACTCCTTTCTTTTGTAATGATTTATGCAGAGAAATTTAACGGCTTTTGATGATGGGTGTTGTGGCGAAAATATACTTTAGCAGTATTACGAACACGACAAAAAATGCCTATAATGTAATATTAGTGTAAAAAAAGCACCATGAGGCACGCCGATCTGCCCTAGGGTGCTTTAATGGTACATTGGCAGCCTGGCAATCGTAGACGGGAAGTCCTTAGACCCATGGCTTTGCGCCCTTGCCTTTCGGTAAGTTTGCCGTAATATACATGCTGTATGAGTTTGTAAATAGAACGCTGGTCCTAACTTGATAATAGTATAGTCCCTTTGTGAATAAATGTAAAGTATTTTTCATTATGTTAAATTTATGTAAAAATTTTGTCTAGAACGCATCACGCTGGGGGAAGCGGATGGCTGTCGTTGGCTGACTTTAGCGCCGGCAGTACATAACGGGCCGTAATAGCGGACAGAATCACCGCGCCACCGGCCAACGCCCAGGAACCAGGCCATTCGCCGATGATCAGAACCACCCATAAAGGGTTGAGTAGTGGTTCGATCATAGTAATGATAGTGGCTTCCAGTGCGGTGACCTGTTTGATGGCGATAGCGTATAGTACGTAGGAAATTCCCAGCTGGAAACAGCCCAGCAGGATGAGTGCCAACCAAGCTTCGCGGTTTGGTGAACCGGACGATAGAAATGGCAGGCTGATCAAAAAGGTCAGAATGTTGCCCCAAAGCACGGAACCAAAGGGGGACGCCAGTTTTTGCCGGCGCAGGGAAACGGCCATGACCGCCATGGACATTCCGCTGGCTATGGCCAGTAGATTACCTTGCAGGCCTCCGGGAGAGAGTTGATCCTGGAAAAATAAGGCCATACCGACTAACACGCTCGCCAGGGTGATCCAGTCGGCGCGGGCGGGTTTCTCATTCAGAAATACCGTACCCAAAACAGCCACATATACCGGTGCGGTGTACTGCAGTAAAATCGCGTTGGCCGCAGTGGTCATTTTTGTTGCGTAGACAAAGGAAATAACCGTGAACGCATAGGCTATGGCACCAATGCCGAGTGAAGAACTCCATTGTAAAGGGGAATTTCGAAAAAAGAAACGGATGACAAAAGCGGCAATCAGGCTGCGGATACCGGCGATAGCCATGGGGTTCCAGTCGATTCCTTTAATAAAGAAGCCGCTGGTGCTCCAGAGCAGAGCGGCGGTGACCAACAGTAAAATTCCCTGCAGCCGGGGGCTGAGCTTGCGGAACTGATTTAATAACACAGTGGACACCTCGTTTCCGAAAATATATCACAGCGCATGACCTGGCAAAAAACGGACTGCATATTTTTACTATTAAAAGAAAAATTAGGGTAAACAGATAACCTAATGTTAACACGATAACTCGTAATTGTGGTGACGTCAACCATCGATTATCATTACCGGCAATAAATATATAGAAATTCCGGGGAAGAGGAACTTGACAAAGAGGGGAAATTCTATATAAAGCAGCTGTCGTCATACCGGTGTGGTGGCCAATGTGCTGGGCACCCTGCGCCTGGGAGGGTAATTACTTGCTTTGACCGTGACGCACACCGTGGTATATAATAAAAGACGGTTAATATGGTGCGGGTATGCGCTAGACGATAGATAATGGAGGAGTGCCAATGAAATGCAAAGTGTTTGTCGATGGACAGGAAGGGACTACTGGTCTGAAAATTAATGACTATTTAGCCCAGCGGGACGATCTGGAGATCCTGAAGATTCCTGCGGATTCCAGGAAGGATCAGGCAGTGCGCCGCGAATTCCTCAATGCGGCTGATATGGTATTCTTATGTTTGCCGGACAGCGCGGCCCGGGAAGCAGTGGCTTTGATTGACAATCAGAGCACCCGGGTGTTGGATGCGAGTACCGCTCACCGAATTCATCCGAAATGGGTATATGGTTTGGCGGAACTGAACCGGAGCCAGCGCCGGAAGATTGCTGATGCCCGGCGGGTCGCCGTGCCCGGTTGTCATGCCACTGGATTTGTTCTGCTGGTTCAGCCGTTAATTCAGCGTGGAATCCTGGACCCCGCTTATCCGGTGTCCTGCCAGTCGCTTACCGGTTATAGCGGTGGAGGTAAGTCGCTGATTAAAGCGTATGAGGAAGCGGTGGATAAAGAACGCCTGAACCCGCCACGGCCTTACGCTCTGAAACTGCAGCATAAGCATTTACCGGAAATGAGGGCTGTGACCGGCCTGGCGCAGCCGCCGGTTTTTCAGCCGGTGGTGGGCAACTATTATCAGGGGATGGGAGTATCGGTGCCGCTGTTGTCCCGGCGGTTGAACACGACGCTGTCGGCAGCGGCAATGCGGGATTTCTTGGCTGAGTATTACGCCGGGGAACGCTTTGTCCGGGTTATGCCGTTTGCTGATGAGGAAGGTCTGGAAGACGGTTTTATGAATGTGGAGACCTGCAATGGTACGAATCGGGTGGATTTGTTTGTGTTTGGACATGAGGAGCAAATATTGCTGTTTGCCCGCTTCGATAATCTGGGTAAAGGCGCTTCCGGCGCTGCGATACAAAATTTCAACATCATGCTGGGATTGGATGAAGGTTTAGGATTGAAAGCATGAATTCGCTGGAACGGTCCCGAAAATTTCTGCAGCATGGCTTGACGAAACCGGGAACGGTGGAGGATTATCCTTTTGGACCGGAAGTGGTTGTACTGAAAGTGAGTGGAAAAATGTTCGCGCTCTTTTCCCGCCGGGATGGTACGGTGCAGTTGGCACTGAAATGTGACCCGGATCGTGCGGAGGATTTACGGCGCCAGTATCCGCAAATTCTTCCCGGTTACCACCTGAATAAAAAACATTGGAACACGCTGCTTTTGGATGGCCGGCTTACGGATAGCCTGGTGCGTGATTTGTTGGATCACTCGTATGGCCTGGTGGTCGCTGGATTGCCGCGACGTTTGCGGCTGACATCAGTGCTTCCTTAGGTATATCATGAAAATGCAGGAATAAAAGAGAAGGACAACTGTCTTGTGAAAAAAGACAAAGGTTGTCCTTCTTTGCCGATTTTAACGAAAAATCTGTTTAAGAGATTAAAAAAAGAAGGGTTTTGTGCATTCCTGTCGAAAACAAGTGATTCGTGAATTTAAAAATACTAATCAAAGGAGTGAGGGAATGAAACCGACGAATTTTCGTTGGAAACTGGCGGTGCTGATGTTTTTGATCAGCTTTATCGCGTACATGGACAGGGTTAACCTGTCGGTGGCCACGCCGGTGATTATGCAGGAATTTGGGTTTAGCAAGATGGATATGGGGATTATGCAAACGGCCTTTTTTATTGGTTATTCTGTGTTACAGGTGCCGGGAGGCATGATGGCTGAGTATTTTGGGCATCGTCTGATAGTGACGCTGGCGGTAATCTGGTGGTCGATATTTACGGCGCTGACGGCATTTGGCAGCGGCTTCACATCATTTTTAGTGATCCGCAGCTTGTTTGGTATTGGTGAAGGACCGGTTTTTCCGGCGTTCAATAATTTTGTATATCGTTGGTTTAATAAGGCGGAAAAAGCCACCGGTTTTTCCTTTACGCTGGGAGGCGCGTTTATCGGTCCGGTGTTTGGCCCGGCGGTGACCGTGGCGCTGATGATGGCTTTTGGCTGGCGCTCGGTGTTTGTGATTTTTGGCGCAGCCGGTCTGGTGTTGGCAGCCGCCTGGTATTTTCTGGCCGCGTCCAGTCCGCGCAACAGTCGTTTTGTTAACGAAGCGGAACTCAAGCATATTGAAGAAGGCGTGGATCTGAGCCAGGAAGAGAAAAAGGAAATGGCGCCATGGAAGGATTTTATCACTTCGGGGCAGTTTTGGGCCATTGGGATTCAATATTTTATCACGGACTATATTATGTATGTGTTTTTAGCCTGGTTGCCGTTGTACCTGATGGAGGCGCAGAAATTTTCACTGGCCAAAATGGGTATTGCGGCGTCGTTCCCCTGGGCGCTGCTTTGCATTCTGACGTTTGCCTCCGGTTATATCAGTGATAAATTGGTGGCCAAAGGTTTACCCAAGGCACAGGCCCGGACCATCTTCGGCGTGGCCGGTCTGGTCATTTGCTGCGTGGCGTTGTATCTGGGGGCGGTGGCTACCGAACCGACAATGAATGTATTTTGGCTGACAATTTCTTTAGGTTCGCTGGGCTTGACTTTCAGCGCCTCCTGGGCGGCCTGTATTGATATTGGCGGAAAATTTTCCGGATCGGTTTCCGGCTGGATGAACTTTTGGGGAAATATCGGCGGGGTGGCGGCGCCGACAGTGACTGCCTGGGTGGCGACCACGTACGGCTGGCAAACTGCTATTTTGGTCACAGCCGCATCGGCTGTGATTGGTATTGTGGCTTGGGTCGCCGTAAAGCCGGATGTGCCGCTGCGTCAGAAAAATTCCGTTTGAAATGTGCGCCTGCGCGGTAAAAATAGGTTATAATGTATGTGCAATAAGTTGGCACAGGTGTAAAGGAGGCTGTTAGACAATGATGAAAGAATATTCACTGGGTTTGGGAGAAGGCGAAGAGACCATTTCTTTGCCGGAAGAGCGGGTATTGCACGTGGTGGAAGGAAACCCGTATCCCGCCATCACTGATGTACCGGCTGCGGTACGGGAGGTTCTGCGTAATCCGATCGGCGCTGCCCCGCTGGCGGAAACGGTAAAAAAAGGTGATAAAGTGGCGATCATCGCCAGTGACGTAACTCGGGCCTGGATCCGGCATGATCTGTTTTTGCCGACGTTACTGGACGAACTGAATGCCGCCGGGGTTCCTGACAATGATATTTGCCTGGTAGTGGCACTGGGCGCTCACCGTCATCATACCGATGCGGAGAATGTGACGGTTTATGGACAGAGTGTGGTAAAACGAATTGCCATTCACCAAAGCTATGCGCCCACGGCGGAAGATTTTACCCGGGTGGGGAAAACCTCGCGCGGAGTGGAAGTCTTTATCAACAAGCATGTTGTCAATGCGGATAAAGTGATCATGACCGGTGGCATTATTTACCATCTGATGGCCGGCTTCGGCGGCGGCCGCAAGTCGATTTTGCCGGGGGTTGCCGGTTATTCTACCATTCAGGGAAATCACAGCTTCTGCCTTCATGACGAAATTGGCGGCGGCACGAATCCTGACTGCGGTTCCGGTTGTCTGGAAGGCAATGCCATGCACGAAGATATGATGGAGATCGCGGCCATGGTGAATCCGGCTTTCTTGTTAAATGCAGTATTCACACCGGAAGGGAAATTTGCCCGCTTTGTCGCCGGGGATTGGGATAAAGCCTGGAGAGAAGGGTGTAAAACCGTTGCACAGATTTTTGGCGTGCCGATCAAAGCGAAAGCCGATGTGGTGATTGCTTCCGCCGGCGGTTTTCCTAAGGATATTAACCTGTATCAGGGCAGCAAAACGATCGATAACGCAGATTTGGCCGTGAAAGAAAACGGCGTGGTCATTTTACTGCTGGAGTGCCGGGATATCGCCGAACCGCCTGATTTTAGCGGCTGGTTTAACTACACTTCTCTGTACGATAGGGAAATTGCCCTGCGCAAAGCTTTTACCGTGCCGGGATATATTGCCCTGACGCTGGGACTGAGTGCGAAACAGATACCGCATATCGTGGTTACGCTGCCTGAAAATAAGGAATTTATCGAACGGGCCGGTATGACGGCGGTTACGACGCTGAAAGAAGCCATGGCGGTTGCGGAAGACAAGCTGGGGCGTAAAGACTTTACGGTCACGCTGATGCCGCATGGTGCCAATACTGTGCCGCTTTTGACGGTTGACTAGGGAGTGAATGATTTGTTGCGGCGGCGCCATTGCTTAAGCGCTGTTCCCTACCATTTCCATCACTGAGGAAAGAAGGAATACTTTCCTCTAGCAGCGAAGGAAGCCAGGGATGCTTTACATGCATTTTATGGCTTCTTTGCTGTTTGTGCCAGAGGTGAGCGTGATCCACACCCGGAGCCGGCGAAGGAGTAAAAGGAAAAGTGTGAATATTCGCATGACTGATCTCTTGAGGGATAGGGAAGAAAGAATGGAAACCGAGGTGGAATTTGTGGTTCAGAATGAGGAAAGCCGTTGTGCCACCGATACAGAGGACCAGGATGGAGAACAGGAACAAGGCACAGGCCGATCCTTGGCCCGGCGGTTGTGGATGCCGGGCCTGGTGCTTTTCATCATGATGTTGCTGGTTGTATTGCCAGTAAGCAATGCGTCACTGCGTCAGAAAAATGTACTGATTCTGAACTCCTATAATTATGGTCTGACCTGGACGGATGAGCAAACCCGGGGAATTATGGAAACTCTGCGGCAGGCGGGGCAACACCCTATTTTTTTTGTGGAATATCTGGACTGGAAAAATAACCCCAGTCTTGACAACTTAAATAATTTGACGGAAATATACCGCTTGAAATATAGTGGCCGACCACTGGATCTGGTGGTAACCACAGACGATATGGCATTGGTTTTTGCGTTGCAGCATCGACAGGAATTGTTTGGCGATGCGCCGATAGTGTTTTCCGGTGTGGACCGGGAGGCGACGGAAACGGCCATGGCCGGGCAGCTGAATGTGACCGGGATATATGAAAAACCTGACATTGAAGGTTGCCTGGGATTGATGCTGACGTTTAACCCTCGTTTGCAGGATGTTTATGTTTTGTTTGACCGGTTGGGAAACAGAGACGGCGTGAAAGGGGCGTTGGAGGGTTCGGTGCAAAAAATGCGCCCGAATTTGAAGGTTCATTATCTTGATGATTACCTTTTTTCTGCCGTAAACGATCAACTAAAAGGGCTGCCGGAAGACAGCGCGGTATTATTGATCAGTTATAGCCGGGACCGGGATGAATTAGTGATGGAACCGGAACGGTTTGCCCAATTGTATAGCGATGTCAGCAGCGTACCGGTGTATGTGACGCATGATTATCTGCTGGGGATGGGGCCGCTAGGGGGCAGCCTGCTGAGCGGAAAACAGCAGGGCGAAGCCGCGGGACGGATGGCCGCCCGGATTCTCTCCGGCGAACTGGTGAACGGGATTTTACCGGAGCGGGAATCACCTGTTTATTTTGGATTTGATTATCGGGCCTTGCAACGGTACAAGATTGCGCTGGATAAGCTTCCGGAGGGTGCCGTGATATTGAATCATCCCCAGTCTTTTTACGAACAGTACAAAGTGTTATTGTGGAGTCTCATCGCGGTTTTCCTGATGATGCTGATTTATAGTGTGACGTTGACAATGAATATCCGGCGCCGGATGCAGGTGGAGAATGAACTAAAGCACAGCAATGAAGAGCTGGTAGCGTTATATGAAGAAGTGCAGGCTTCAGAAGAAACGCTGTACCAGCAGTACCAAACCTTGCAAAGCATGCAAGAAACCCTGGCGCGTAACGATGAACGGCATACGCTTTCCGTGGCGGGAGCGAATGATGGTTTGTGGGATTGGGATATTCTTACGGATACACTGTTCCTTTCTGAAAAAGGACACCAAATTCTGGGACTGGAGGCGGGGCGCCTAAAAACCATGCGCCGTTGTATGGCTGTCTGTGTGCCGCGGGAAAATCTTTCCGTGGTGCGGAGCGCTATGGAAATCCATTTGCGTGGTGACAGCGAATATTATACGGTGGAGTATCCTTTGTGTGATCCGCAGTCAGGCCGATGGATCCTGGTCAGAGGCAAGGCGCTGATGAACTCCGACCACCGGCCGGTCCGGATGTGCGGTTCGGTGACGGATGTAACGGAGCGGAAGCGGCAGGAGGAAAAAATCCGTGACTTGGCATACTATGACCCGGTGACCGGGCTGCCAAACCGGGCCAATTTTTTTGAGCGTTTGCAGAAAGCGCTGAATGAAAGAGAATGGGAGCATACGGAGGGTGCCGTATTGCTCATTGACCTGGACAATTTTAAAGGAATCAATGATATATTCGGGCATTATTATGGTGACAAACTGCTCAGGGCCATTGGCGAGCGCCTGGCTCTGTGCGGGGACGGTTTCCTGGCCCGGATGGGCGGGGATGAATTTGCGGTTTTGTTGCAGCGGATTTCTGACACAGAAGAAGCGGCACATTATGCGGAAACAGTACTGGAGATGTTCCGCGATGTTATGGCGGTGGAAAAAAAAATCTTCCATATATCAACGAGCATAGGTATCACCCTGTTTCCCCAAGATGCGGACAAACCGGCGCGCGTGATGCAAAATGCCGATCTGGCATTGTACCGGGCCAAGGAGCAGGGAAAAAAACGGTTCGTTTTTTATGATCAGGCAATGATTACGGCGGTACGGGACAACATGTTTATGGAAAGAAACCTGCGCCGGGCGATCGAAAATAAGGAATTGAAACTTTGGTATCAGCCACAGGTTGAATTGAATACGGGAGAAATTGTTGGCTTTGAAGCATTGCTGCGATGGTTTGACGCCAAACAGAACGTAGTGATGCCATTGCAGTTTATCCGGTTGGCCGAGGAAACAGGGTTGATTATTCCGCTTGGTTATCTGCTGTTGGAGCAGGCCTGCGATTTTATTGCCACTCTGCGACGGGACGGATATCGGAATGTGGTGGTGACGGTAAATATATCGGTGATTCAGCTGATGCAGGAGGATTTTGTTCAACGAGTGGATGAGATTTTGCGGCATTCGGGGATTGCACCACAGGATCTTGGTTTTGAGATCACTGAAAGTATTCTGATGGAATCGATTGAAACGGGTACCGGTCGGTTGGAACAACTGCGGCAACGGGGTATAGAGATTCATCTGGACGATTTTGGCACCGGCTATTCCTCGCTGCAATATTTGCAGCAGTTGCCGGTAGATGTGGTCAAAATTGATCGTGCTTTTATCCAAAGTATTGGCGGAGCTGCTCGGGAGCAGGCACTGACCGAATCTATCCTGCGGATGGTACAACGGTTGGGACTGAATATTATTGCGGAGGGGGTTGAAACCCAGGAGCAGGTGGATGGCCTTCGGCGAATGGGCTGTAAACTGGCGCAGGGTTACTATTACAGTAAAGCGTTGCCGGCGGAAGAGGCGCGAAAAATGTTGGACGCCCAGTGATAAGATGTGGAAATATTGCGAAAACGCAATATTTTTTGACAACTGACTTGACAAAAATAGTGGCCCACGAGATACTGAAAACGCTGGAATATTTGTTGCGGCAACAGTATGAAAACGGTTGGAGGTTGTGATGGGCAGTCGCTTATATGAAATGCTGGAGGATAACCCAATCATTGCCGGAATCAAAGACGACGCGGGGCTGGCGCAGGCATTGCTTACTGATTGCCGCATTGTGTTCGTGTTGTATGGCAACCTTTTGAACATCGGCGAGATTGTGAAACAAATTAAAGCCAGTGGGAAAATGACATTTATTAATGTCGATCTGTTGGAAGGTTTTTCACATAAAGAAATTGTGGTGCAGTACCTGAAAGAGCAGACTAAAACCGATGGCATACTCAGTTCGAAGGCTTCTATGATCAAAGCAGCCCGGCTACAGGGATTATACACTATCCACCGCTTTTTTCTGATTGATTCGTTTTCTTTTCATAATTTGGACAAGCAGATTGATATTTCACAACCGGATTGTATTGAGATATTGCCGGGATGTATGCCGAAAGTGATTTCCTGGGTCATTGAGAAATTTGACATTCCGTTGATTGCCGGTGGCTTGGTCTGTGAAAAAGAAGATGTTGTGGCGGCCCTGAAAGCTGGTGCGATAGCAATTTCTTCAACGAACGCTGAAATATGGAACATATGAATTCATAGTGCGACTAACTATGAAATTAAAGAAAGATTTGAAATAAATAAAAGATATTGACATTTGTTTTGGGCATCACTATAATAAAGACAATTACTAGTGCGCAGAGGATAGTAATTCCTAAGGGAATATACTGTCCTTTGCTTTTTATTTTCCCGACTGCGGCGCAGGGTGTGGGCAAAAGAGGAGGAAATGAAACGTGAATATCAGTGATTTCTCGATGGATTATTTCTCATTGAAGGGTAAGAACGCGATCGTCACAGGTGGGAATACCGGGCTGGGTCAGGCGTTTGCTCTGGCGTTGGCAAAGGCGGGGGCGAATCTGCTGATTCCCAGTTATGTGGAGGATGACGGATCCACAAAACGCCTGATTGAAAAAGAAGGCGTACAAATGGAGTTTATGCAGGTGGATATTACGGCGGCGGGGGCGCCCCGCAGGATTATTGACCGGTGCATTGAAGCGTTCGGGCAAGTGGATATTTTAGTAAACAGCGCGGGTATTTGCAAGCTGGCCGCGGTGCTGGAGTTTGGACGTTCGGAGTGGGATCCGATGTTGGATGTAAATTTGACCGCTGCGTTTGAATTGAGCCATGAAGCTGCCAAACGGATGATTCCGCAAAAAAGCGGTAAGATTATTAATATTTGTTCGCTGTTTTCTTTTCTGGGCGGTCAATGGTCGCCGGCATACGCAGCGACAAAACATGCGCTGGCGGGATTCACTAAAGCATATTGCGACGAGTTGGGGCAGTATAATATTCAGGTCAATGGCATTGCTCCCGGTTATTATGCTACCGATATTACGAAGCAAACCCGTAGCAATCCGGAAACCAATCAGCGGGTGCTGGACCATATTCCAGCCAATCGCTGGGGAGAAACTCTGGATTTGATGGGAACAACGGTGTTTTTGGCCAGCAAAGCATCGGATTACGTGAACGGCCATTTGCTGGTGGTGGACGGCGGTTATTTGGTCCGGTGAGACGCTTGCCGTAACGCGCGGAGGATAGAAAATAGTGCAGGATAAGGAGTGGCACGGTTATGAAACTTTCCCGGGAGCAAATTGTAAACCGGTTGCAGGAAATGCTGGGCAGAGAGCGGGTTATCACCGATGAAGCGGTGTTAAAGGCCAGCAGCATAGACCGTTTCCGTAAATATGAAGATATTTGCGGCGTATATACCCGGCCGGTGCCGGCGGCCATTGCTCAAGTCGGCAATGAAGAGCAGGTGGCCAAGGTACTGCATTTTATGAATGAGAACAAACTGAATGCGGTGCCCCGCACCGGAGCATCAGCCACTGAGGGCGGTCTGGAGACCGCGGTGGAAAATTCTGTGGTGATTGACGGAGCGGGTATGAATGAAATCATCCGGATTGATACTTACAATATGTTGGCGACGGCGCAATGCGGTGTTCCTCTGCAGGTGCTGGAAGATAAGTTGCGGGAAATGGGGTATACCACCGGGCATTCGCCCCAGTCCAAACCGTTGGCCCAAATGGGAGGATTGGTGGCGACCCGCAGTACCGGGCAGTTTTCGACGCTTTATGGTGGTATTGAGGATATGGTGGTGGGACTGTCTGCGGTTTTCCCCAACGGGCAGATCATCCGAGTCAAAAATGTTCCCCGGCGGGCTGCCGGGCCGGATATCCGTCACGTCATTATCGGCAGTGAAGGCGCCCTCTGCTTTATTACGGAGGTAACGGTGAAGATATTTCGCTATATGCCGGAGAATCATCGTTTTTATGGTTACACGCTGGATTCGATGAAAACCGGGTTTGAAATTTTACGGGAAGTGATGGTGGAAGGGTACCGGCCGTCAATTGCCCGGTTGTATGACGTGGAAGATGGAGCCTTTCATTTTTCTCATTTCGCCGCTGACCGGTGCGTGCTTATCTTTATGGCGGAAGGCGCGAAAGGAATTGTGGAAGTGACTGGGCAGGCGATTGAAGCGATTGTATCGCGGTATTCGGAATGTAACGCTGTAGATAGTCGGTTGATTGAGCGTTGGTTTACACATTTGAACTGGGGACCGGAAAACATTGCCAGGGAACGAGTGGAGATTATGGAAACCCAGAATATCGGATTTACCACGGAGGTTTCCGGCTGTTGGAGCATTATCCATGAGATATATGAAAATTGTGTCCGGCGAATTCGGGATGAAGTGCCGGATATCACAATGGTGGGTGGGCATTCGTCTCACAGCTATCTAAACGGAACCAATATGTATTTCGTTTACTACTATAACATTGTGGACTGTAAGCCGGAAGAAGAGGTGATGAAGTACCACGATCCGATCAATAAGATTATTGTCGAAGAAACCATCCGTCTGGGTGGGTCCATGGTGCATCATCACGGTATTGGCAAAGCCCGGGCGCAGTGGATTAAAGAAGAATACCAGTCATCGTACTATGTTTTGGAAACACTGAAACGGGCGTTTGACCCGGAAGGAATTATGAATGCGGGAACCATTATCCCGTTGCCGGTAAAATAATGAAAGTGATCGTATGTTTCAAAGAGGCCCCGGATCTGGAACGGATGGCGCCGGCGGACTGGGAGACGGATGCTGCGCTTAAACCGGACACTCGGTTTGTGCCAACGGTCCTTAACGTCTATGATGAAAGTGCGCTGGAAATGGCGCTGCGTCTGCGGGATGCTGCCCGCGGCCGGGAAAAGACAACAGAGCTTATCGCGTTGACGGTGGACAGCGTTTCTCCGCCGCGAATGCTGAAAAATCTATTGGCACTGCAGTATGATCGGGTTGTAAAGATAGAATCCTCTCTCGACCTGCGTTTTCATGCGCTGGCGGTGGCAAAATTGCTGGCGGCTTTTATTAAAACCCAGGATGACGCTCCGGTAATATTTTGTGGCGTCCGCAGCAACGAAGGTGATAACGGGAAAACACCGTTGCTATTGGCGGAAATGCTGGGTATCCCCTGCATTACTCCGGTAATTGATGCCACGCTGGCAGCACCGGACGAATCCCTGGATGTCACGGTGGATATCGATGGTTGGCGGGTGGGGCAACGAGTCCGGGCACCGGTGGTGCTGGCTGTGGGGAATGTGGCGGGAAGCAGTTTGCGTATTCCCACGCTTAAGGACAAAATGCGTGTTAAAGGACGGGAACCGGAAATGATTTTACCGGCCGGGATTGACGTGGAAGAAATAGCGGCTGTGATGGCACGGGAGGAAGAACTGGTTTCGTTAAAAACAGAGCGACAAAAACGAGATACTGCGTTTGTGCGCGGGCAGGATATGGCGGAAACAGCAGCGATATTTTATAACCAATATTTGAAAAAGCGGGCCGGCATATGAAAAAAATCATGGTGTTTGGCGGGCGGATGCCGGATATTGAGGGCCAAATCAAAGAATTGAACGCGTTTTGCCGGCTTTATCTTGCCGGTGAGATAGAAACCGAGGCCTGGATGATATCTGATCAGGATCTGAATATGGCCCAAATGACCGTTACTCCGGAAGTTTCCCGGATAAAACTGGTCAAGGTGAGAAACCCCTATGTGGCCGAAGAATATCTGGCGGTGATTCAGGCTCTGTACGGTAACACGCACTACTCACCGGATACCGGACCTTTTTTGCTGTTTGGCAGTGGTTCATTCGTTAGTGCGCTGGCTGTAAGAGCGGCCTATCGCCTAAACGGTGTATCCTGCGTGGGCGTTCGAAAATTGCGTTGGCAAAACGAGCGGCTGCTGGCGGAGAAAATGGTGTATTCCGGGCACCTGGTGGCTGAATTTCAACTAAAAAAAAGACCTTGTTGTCTGGCAATATCCCCGGGATTTCGTGATGGCTCGATGATACAGGCAAGCGGAGTGGAACCTGAGAATTTCACCGTCGCTGACCTGACGGTAGCGGCAGGTGACTGGCCGCGGACTTACCGCTGTGACCGGACAATCGATGCTGCGGGTCTGACAGCGGCGGCGCTGGTGCTGGCAGTCGGTTGGGGTATCGGTTCCCGGGAGAACGTCCGGCAAACGGCTGAATTGGCTTTGCAACTGGGCGGAGAACTGGGAGGCAGCCGACCGGTGGTAATGAATGCCTGGCTGGGAATGGAGCAATTGCTCGGGACGTCGGGAGCCGTTGTGGCGCCTGAGGCATGTTTGGTTTTTGGCGCTTCCGGATCAGCCGCGTTCAAAGTGGGGATTGAAAAAAGTAAATGGATTGCTGCGGTTAACTGCGATGAAAATGCACCTATATTCCAATATGCCGATGTGGCGATTTGCGGCGATTGCCGGGAGTTCATCAGTGAATTGCTGCAATATGTAAACAGAGAACAACGAAGTGGTGATGAGATTGTCTATGACAGAAATTCGACTGCTAAATAGCTATGATGCGGATTATTTGCGCGATGAATCCCAAATGACCGGATCGGCGCAAACGATTTCCTTCCCGGAAACTTGCGGTGCGGTAGCGGAAGTGGTTCAGCGGATGGCGGCTGCGGCGATACCGGTTACAATACAAGGCAGTCGAACCGGAATTTGTGGCGGTGCAGTACCGCTCTCCGGCCATGTGATGAATTTGTCGAAGCTCAACCGATGTTTGTCTTTGCGCCGTATCAAGAGCGACTATTGGCTGACGGTACAGGCCGGTGTCCGTATCGGTGATTTAAAAAGACAACTGGAACGCAAACAATTTGACTGCGTGGAATGGGATGAGGCGTCTCAGAACGCCTTAAGGGAATTGCAGGCGGAGGACACGCTGTTTTGGCCGCCGGAGCCTACTGAAGCCACGGCCACTGTTGGCGCAGTTTTAGCGACGAATGCCCGGGGAATCTGTACGCATCTGTATGGTGATGCCCGGTGGCATGTCACACAACTTCGCGTGATTGACGGAACCGGCCAGGAACTGATCGTCGCTAAAGGGGTGAGCCTGGACCGGAAAAATTGGTCTGTGTCAACGGAAGTGCCTTTTCTCATTTCGCCGCAACATTGGGGTTTGCCGGCAACAGCGGAATTACTGGATTTATATCTGGGGAGCGAAGGTATTTACGGTATCATTGTCGAGACTACGCTGTGCTTGCGAACAAAACCCCGTGAAGTATGGGGGCTGGCATTCTTTTTTTTAAACCAGGACGGGTTGTGCCGTTTTGCCGGGCGGTTGGTGCCGGCGATGTGCCGGGAAGGAAGTGCTGCCGTCGCTGCTGTGGAGTATATCGACCGGGCCACTTTGGCTCAGATTATGAAACTGCGGACGGTTTCCACGAAACTGCAGGCCCTGCCGGCGGTTGATGAGCGATATAGCGGTATGCTATACCTGGAAATTCATGGATCATCCGAGCCGGATCTGGAGGAGATTGCCGGCAGACTGTATGAACTATCGGCCGAATGCGGCGGTGATGACGAATTTAGCTGGGCGTTGATCGGCGAGGGAGAGACTGAAAAAATTCGGGAGTTTCGGCACGCTGCCCAGGAATCGTTGAATTTAGCCCTGGCGCAGTGCCGGAAGCGGGAACCCCGGCTGCTGAAACTGGCGGCGGATATCGCTTGGCCCGACCATGACCTGGCAGAAATTCTTGCCATCTATCAGCAGGATGCCAAGGAAAATGGTTTGGAAATTGCTATTTTCGGGCACGTGCCCGATAACCGGCTGCACGTCAACCTATTGCCCCGCAGTTATGAAGAATATTGTACGGGGCAGAGACTGGTGGAACAGTGGTCAACGCGGGCCATCCGAGCAAACGGATTTATATTTTCGGAGTACGGGGTAGGGAAAATAAAAAAAGACCTGTTTGTTAAAATGACGGAGCCGGTGGTACTGCGGGAAATGAAAAAACTGAAACGGGTTGTCGATCCCAAGAACGTGTTGAATTTTGGGAATCGATTTGGTTGAGGGTGGCGAGAGGCGAGAAAGGAACAGTTCCATGAATATGAAATACATCATTGGTATTGATGGAGGATCGCAAAGCTCCAAAGTGATTGTTTTTGACCTGGCAGGAAATATTGTTTGTGAAGGACGGCAGGATTTGCGACCGATGAGTTTGCCGGCACCCGGGCTTGTTGAACACCCTGACGATGATCTGTGGGATTCGATAGTGACGGCTGCCCGCCAGGCTATGCTGCGCTTTCCGGGACGACCGGAAGACATCATCGGCCTGGGTTTGTGTACGATCCGTTTTTGCCGGGTCTTGCTCAAAGAGGATGGAACGCTGGCGGCACCGGCCATGAGCTGGATGGATGTCCGGGTATCCCGTCCTTATGAACATGACAATCCCGCGGTTCGGTACGTTACCACGACTTCGGGTTATATTACCCATCGACTGACCGGTGAATTTTGTGACACGGCCGCCAATTATCAGGGACAGTGGCCGATCGACACGGATACCTGGCAATGGAGTGAAGATGCGGAAGTGTTCCGGCAGAAACAGATTCCGCGCAACATGCTGTTTACCTTGCAGATGCCCGGAACCATCTTGGGGCAGGTATCCACAAAGGCATCGCAACTGACCGGTATTCCCGCCGGTATTCCGGTGGCGGCCACTGCCAACGACAAAGCAGTGGAAGCTTTGGGAGCCGGTTCGCTGGCAAAAAATACGGCGCTGGTTTCGTTGGGAACTTATATTGCGGCCATGGTGCATGGGCAGGAAAACCCAAAAAACACCCAACAGTTTTGGACCAATTTTGCGGCCATGCCCGGCAGTTATCTGTATGAAAGTTACGGCATCCGGCGCGGAATGTGGACAATCAGTTGGTTTAAAAATCTATTGGGGGATGATGTGGCGCTGAAAGCAGAGGTGGCGGGTTTGTCGCCGGAAGATTATCTGAACCGGGAGGCACAGCATGTCCCGCCCGGCTGTCATGGGCTGATGACGGTGTTGGACTGGCTGGCACCGGTAAATGAGCCCTTTAAACGCGGCATCATAATCGGATTTGACGCTCGGCACGGTGGCTCCCATATTTATCGCTCCCTGCTGGAAGGCATTGCCCTGACTATGAAAAATAAGGCGGACGCCATGTGCGCCGAATTGGGTATTGACCTGGAGCGGATCATTATCTCCGGTGGCGGTTCCAACAGCAGTTTATTCATGCAAATTTTTGCCGATGTGTTTGGCGTGCCGGCTTCCCGCAATGTTGTTAATGGCTCGGCCAGTTTAGGTTCAGCTATTTGCGCGGCGGTGGCTGTGGGCGCGTACGGGGATTATCAGACGGCGATTGACAAAATGGTCCGGCTAAGAGACTGTTTTTTGCCAAATCGGGAACATACAGATTTTTACCGCCGGATGAATGAAAATGTATATCTTAGAATCACGACCTATACGGATGAGATTTTAAAGTTAGCGCATCCTGTTTTTGAATTTCGGTGAATATTTGGAAATAAATAAAAAATATTGACAATTTCGATGGAATTGAATATAATGTAAGAAATTACTAGTGAACAGAGGATAGTAATTTCCGCAAGGGAATTTACTGTCCTTTATTTTTTGTCGATGGCTGTAATCATCCCGGGCGGAAGTTGATCTTCAAGGATCGATGCGGGGGAGGGATGACGATGGTGACATAAATATACCGGAGCGAGAATGCGGGGACGACAGTAAACCGGTCACGAAAATATTTCATCCTGTTTTTACGGGTGTTCGTTGTGGCTTTGCACTTCGGGGATTTTCCGTACGTCAAACTTTTTTGAAACATGATGCCAGTTCAGCAATAAAGGAGGAAAGGCAATGGGAAAAGTCAGACCGATCTCATTTTGGCCCCCGGTCGTGTTGTTTATTGTGGCGTGTGTATACAATTTTATTGACAAAGAAGGCTTTGGCAAAATGATTGGCGCCGCCAATAAGTGGTTGATGGGAAACTTTGCCTGGGCATTTTGCCTGGGCGTGCTGGTGATGTTGGGTGTCGTGGTGTTTGTCATGTTTTCAAAATTTGGCGATGTACGGATTGGCGGCAAAGATGCCGCACCGATGCTTGACGATTGGCGTTATTTTTCGATCACTTTGACCAGTATTATTGCCATCGGCATTTTGTTTTGGGCGACGGCAGAACCGTTATACCATTTGACTGCGCCGCCCAAATCGTTGAATATTGTACCAAACAGCCCGGAAGCCGCAGTGTTTGCCATGTCGACATTGTTCATCCATTGGGGATTTTTACCGTTGGCGATTTATGCCGTTCCCTCTGTTATGTTTGCGTTTGCCTATTATAATATGAAAAAACCCTATAGCCTGGGATCCACTCTCACACCAGTCTTTGGTGATAAAGTACTGGGAAAGTGGGGACAAGGGATTGATGCGATCTGTATGTATGCCTTGATCGCCGGTATGGCGGCCTCGCTGGGAACCGGTGTGCTCTCTATTGCCGGCGGACTCAACAAACTCACCGGTGTACAGACGGGAGCGTTCTTGTGGGCGATGGTGGATGCCGCCGTGGTTCTGACCTTCGTCCTTTCATCAATAACCGGCCTTTTTAATGGAATCAAACGTTTGTCCGAAATTAATTCCATCGTATTCTTCCTTATGGTGGTTTTTGTTTTTGTATTTGGTCCGACCTTTTGGCTGTTAAATCTGGGGGCGGAAGCGTTTGCCAATCATTTGCAAACCTTTTTTGCCAAGGCGGCATTTACCGGTGCGGCGGCCAATGATCCCTGGGCGGGCTGGTGGACCATTTTCTATTGGTGCAACTGGCTGGCGTGGGCACCGGTATCGGGAATGTTTCTAGGGAGGATTTCTTATGGGCATACGATACGCAAAGCATTAACCGTTCAGTTCGTGCTACCGGCACTGTTTGATATTTTGTGGATGGTTATTTTTGGCGGAGCTGCAATCCATATGGAATTGGCCGGTGGTAAGCTGATGGAAGCTATGGCCAAAGGACCGGAATTTGCCGTGTATGCGTTCCTGGATCAATATCCGTTGGCCTGGGTGACGATGTCCGTGTTTGTATTTTGCATGTTCCTGTCCTACGTTACCGGTTCTGATGCATATACCACAACCTTGGGCGGCATGAGCACCACCGGTGTTTCGCCGGCAGATCCGGAACCGGCTATGAGCATGAAAATTTTCTGGGGGGTCATTATTGGCACGGTGACTTACGTAATGATATCGGCGGCCGGGGTCGACGGGGTCAAAATGCTGTCCAATCTTGGCGGCGGTCCGGCGTTGATTTTGGAATTGCTCATTTGCTGGGCGTTGGTGAAAGTGGCGCTGAACCCCAGCCAGTATGATACGTTCAAAGCAGATTATCTTCCGGATGGTACGCCCATTAAGAGTAAGGCGAAAAAGGCTTTGATGTCGGAGGAAGCGGTGACCGAAGCCTACCATGGGAAAAAGGGCCTGACGACGGAAGAAAAAGCCAGCCAGGCTTGACAGAGACGGTCGGAAAGATATGGATAGATATTACTGGGTGCCCTGTTTGGGGTACCATATACGATTTTAGACAATCAATAACTTTGTAACGATGGGCACAACCGCCTAATATCGCAAAAAAATAGAGGTTTTTTTGCAACAATCACGAAATTGTATAAAAATAATGACAATGCGTTTCCGCTGTCTTGATGTCTTGCCTGGAGATGACTACCGTGTATGGATTGATGATATCGGTTATTTTACGGTCATACGGATGGACGGCAAAGTTCTGCGTGGACAGGGTAACAGAGCACTTCTCCGGACAAATTTGGTTATTTTTTGCAGGATGGTGAGCGTATGCTGGTGAGGGCGAATTTTGGCGGGCATTCTGTGTTGGAGGAATGGGAACGATTTGTTAGTGGCCCACAGGAAAATGCAGTGATGGTGCGGACGGAAATAAACGACTCATGGAAACGCTGTGCGGCTGCTAACGTTAGTCCGTATCACCAGGGGCGGCATCGGCAGTTGGAAGAAGCGTCTATTGCAGTCTGGCTGAAACGAAATAAAGATTTGATTACCATTGCCAAACCTTTTATGGCCAATCTTTATCAAGTGGTGGCCGGTTCCGGTTTTGTGGTGGTCTTAACGGATGACCGGGGTTATATCATGGATTTATATGCTGACAAAGATACCTTGGACAATCCGCTGACGTTGAATTTCTTTACCGGGGCGGACTGGAGTGAGGCAGAAGCTGGGACCAATGCCATTGGGACGACGTTGCACCTGCGCCAGCCGGTGCAGGTGTCGGGGCCGGAGCATTATTGCCGCAAACATCATTGCCTGACCTGTTCGGCGGCGCCGATTCTTGACCGGCAGGGACGGGTCCGAGCCATTCTGGACGTTTCCGGCGCCTCGGAGTCGGCACATTTGCATACACTGGGTATGGTGGTGGCGGCGGCGGAAGCCATCATGGCCCAGATGGCGATTCAGCAAAAAAACCGGGAACTGGTTGCCGTGAATAAGCGGCTGACCAATATTTTCAACACCATGTCCGATGGCGTGATCACCATTAATGCGGAGGGTGTAATCAGTGATCTGAACCCGGTGGCCAGAAGGCTGCTGGGTAAATCGGAAAAAGCGTTGCTGGGGGTCCCGCTGGAACGGGTGTTTGGCGAAAAAAGTGCGCTGAACCAGAAATTGCTGCAGGCCGGTGAGGCCTATGCCGATATGGAGCTGTTAGTGGATACCGAGCTTGGCATCAGTCATTGTCTGGTATCGGGAGAGCCGCTGACCGATGAGCAGGGGACGGTCAGCGGTGGGGTTATTATTCTACGGACCATTGAAAAGATCCAAAGTCTGGTGAATCGGTTCAGCGGCCATTACGGATCGCTGCAGTTCAGTGATATTATCGGTAATAGCGGCGGGCTGTTGGAGGCTGTACGGGTGGCGTCACTGGCGGCGGCGTCGCCGGCTAATGTGCTGCTGCAGGGAGAAAGCGGCACGGGTAAGGAAATCTTTGCTCAGGCCATTCATAACCGGAGTGACCGGCGTTTGGGGCCGTTTGTCGCCGTGAATTGCGGCGCCATTCCCCGCGAACTGATTGGTAGTGAACTATTCGGGTATGAAGAAGGGGCATTCACCGGTGCCCGGCGGGGCGGAAAACCGGGAAAATTTGAATTGGCGTCCGGTGGCACGCTGTTTCTGGATGAAATCGGCGACATGCCGCTGGAACAGCAAGTGACATTGCTGCGGGTATTGCAGGAAAGGAAAGTCAGTCGGGTGGGCAGTGAACGGGAAATACCCATTGATGTCCGGATTATTTGTGCCACCAATAAATGTCTCTGGGATGAAACTGAGCAGGGAATGTTCCGGCAGGATCTCTTCTACCGGCTAAATGTAATTTCTGTGAATATTCCGCCGCTCCGGGAGCGGGGTGATGATATTGGGATGCTGTTTCAATATTTTCTTGAGACGATGGACCGGCAACACCGGCGGGAGTTTTTGGTGGCACCGGCGGTGCTGGCCTGCCTGCAAAACTATTCCTGGCCGGGGAACGTACGAGAATTACAGAATGTGGCGGAACGGATTGTCAGCCTGGTGGATGGCCGGATGGTCGAGGTGGGACATTTGCCGGCGGAGATTCGGGGGCAGCGCTTGTCGCCCGTATCGCGATTGCCCAATCAGGAACGGCTGTTGAATGATTGTCGGGAAGAACGCCGGCGGCGGCAGGAAGTAAGCGAACGGCAAGAGATTTTGAACCAGTTGCATCATTGCGGCGGCAATGTTACCTCAGCAGCTCGGTTATTGGGAGTTTCCCGCAATACCCTTTATCGAAAAATGCGCCAGTACGCCATTGATGAGTGAATGGAAGACTGCCATATCGCGACAATGTAACGCCGGTGTCACTTTGTGCAACAGAAAAGTGACACCGGCGTTACATGTGAGGTAAGAAGAAAACGTGTTTAGTGAGTGAAAAACGAGTAAAATCGCGGGTTATGAATGTTTAGACGGTCCCCGGAAATGATTGGCATAAAAAATGCATTTGTAATAGTCTGAAAACCGTTCTCGCGGTTAGGAAAACATCAACAAAAAGGAGCGAACAGAATGCAAAAGAAAATCCTGAAGATCAATGGCCTGACCCGAACGATGATTGTGGATCCCGACAAGTCTTTGGCCGACGTGTTACGGCAACAATTACTGCTGACCGGTTGCAAAGTAGGCTGCGCCCAGGGACAGTGCGGTTCCTGCTCAGTGATTCTCGATGGCCGGGTGGTCCGTTCCTGTGTGCTGAAAATGAGCAAGGTTCCTGATGAGGCGGTTATTACCACTATTGAAGGCTTGGGTACACCAGAGAATCTTCATCCGCTGCAGATGGCCTGGATTGGCCATGGTTGTGCACAGTGCGGCTTTTGCAGTCCCGGGTTTATCGTTTCCGCCAAAGTGCTATTAGATGAAAATTCCAGCCCGACCCGGGAAGAGGTGCGGGACTGGTTCCAGAAGCATCGCAATGCCTGCCGCTGTACCGGTTATAAACCGCTGGTGGATGCGGTGATGGATGCAGCCAAGGTATTGCGGGGTGAGATGCGCAAGGATGAGCTGCTGTTCAAACCTACCGGCAATAAAATTATGGGCACCGTATATCATCGCCCCTCGGCCATGGCCAAGGTGACCGGCACCTGGGATTTTGGCGCGGATGTGGCGCTGCAGATGCCGCCGGGCAGTTTGCGCCTGGCGTTGGTACAGGCCGAGGTTCCCCATGCCAATATCAGAGGGATCGATACCTCGGCAGCGGAAAAAATGCCCGGTGTGTATAAAGTTGTCACCCACAAGGACGTCAAAGGGAAAAACCGGATTACCGGTTTGATTACCTTCCCCAGCAATAAAGGCGATGGTTGGGATCGGCCCATTCTTTGTGATGAAAAGGTGTTCCAGTTCGGTGACGCCATCGCCATCGTCTGCGCCGATACCGAGGAACATGCCCGCGAAGCGGCGAAAGCGGTAAAAGTCGATCTGGAAATCCTGCCGTCCTATATGAGCGCACCGGCAGCGATAGCTTCTGATGCCATTGAAATTCATCCCGGAGTACCCAATATCTATTATGAACAGGGCGTAGTCAAGGGCGATGATACGGCGCCGTTGATGGCGAAAGCGGCCTGTGTGGTTGAAAACGAGTACTATTGCAGCCGACAGCCGCATTTGACCCTGGAACCGGATTGCGGCAACGCTTATGTTGATGAAGAAGGACGCCTGACGATTCATTCCAAGAGTATCGCGCTGCATTTGCACCATGCGATGATTTGCCCGGGACTGGGGATCGAGCCGGAGAAACTGCGTCTGGTGGCCAATCCCACCGGCGGCACCTTTGGTTATAAATTCAGCCCCACGATGGAAGCGCTGCTGGGCGTGGCCTGTATGGCCACCGGCAAGCCGGTTTCGCTCAGTTACAATATGTTCCAGAATATCACCTATACCGGCAAACGTTCTCCGGGGTTTGTCAAATTAAAGATGGGAGCCGATAAAGACGGTAAGATTATTGCGATGGAAAGCGACTGGATGATTGACCATGGTCCGTATTCCGAGTTCGGCGATCTGCTGACGCTGCGGCAGGCACAGTTCCTTGGCGCCGGCTACGATATCGCCAATATCCGGGGACGGGGACGGACCGTGGCCACCAACCATGCCTGGGGTTCGGCCTTCCGGGCGTATGGTTCGCCGCAGGCGTTTCTGGCTTCAGAAATGCTGATTGACGAGCTGGCGGAAAAGATGGGCATCGATCCGTTTGAGATGCGTTACAAAAACATTTATCGGCCGGGCGCAACTACTCCCAACGGCTGCAAACCGGATGTTTACTGTCTGGAAGTTATGTTCGACAAATTGCGTCCCTTGTACGAGGAAGCGAAAAAACGTTGTAAAGAACTGACTACGCCTGAGAAAAAACGCGGCGTCGGCCTGTCGCTGGGAATCTATGGCTGCGGCCTGGACGGTCCCGATAGTTCGGAAGCCTGGGTTGAACTGGTTGCGGATGGGGTGATCGTAGGCTCTTCCTGGCAGGATCATGGCCAGGGCGCCGATCTGGGCGCACAGACCATTGCTCATGAAGCATTGCGGCCGGTGGGCTTTACACCGGATCAGGTCAAACTGGTGATGAATGATATGGCTTTTACGCCGAACAGCGGTCCTTCCGGCGGCAGCCGTCAAAACGTGATGACCGGCAATGCGATCAAAGTCGGTTGTGAAATGTTGCTGAACGCGCTAAAGAAACCAGACGGAACTTTCCGCACTTATGATGAAATGAAGGCGGAAAATATCCCGCTTCGCTACAACGGCAAATGGACCGCGTCCATCTGCAGTGACTGCAGTGCTGAAACGGCCCAGGGCAATCCCTTCCCGGTGTATATGTATGAATTGTTTATGCCGGAAGTGGAAGTGGACATGAAAACCGGCAAAGCCAAAGTGGTGAAATTTACCACGGTTGCCGATCTGGGAACGATTGTAAACAAAAATACCGTAGATGGCCAGATTTACGGTGGCCTGGCTCAGGGTATCGGCCTGGCGCTGACCGAGGATTTTGAAGACTTGAAAAAACATACTAACCTGGTGGCTTGTGGTCTGCCTTTCATTCAGGATATCCCCGACGACATCGAGATTATTTACAACATCACGCCAAGGGAACATGGTCCGTTCGGTGCGGCCGGCGTGGGCGAAGCACCGCTGACGGCCCCGCATCCGGCTATTTTGAATGCCATTTACAACGCCTGCGGTGCCAGAGTGACCTCGGTTCCCGCTTTGCCGGAAAAAATCAAGGCGGCGCTGAACGCAAAAAAATAATGCGCAGCAACTAAAACAAGGATAATTTCCTGTGTGAAACGAACTGTAAAGAGAAATACTTTCAGTTCGTTTTACGCTATGGAGGGATCCGTTTCTTTTTGCATAGGAGATGATATCGATGGAACAAAAGCAAATGAAAGAATATGAGGGGCGGTGTTCTCAGGAACAATTGCCGGCCTGCGCCGCTGCCTGCCCATTGCATGTGGATGCCCGGGGTATTGCTGCCGCTGTGGCAACGGGAGATTTTGCCGGCGGCCGTTTGGTACTGGAAAAAATGACGCCGTTTCCCGGCATACTTTCCCGGATCTGCGAAGAACCCTGCCGGCGCAGCTGCCGGCGGGGTGAACTGGGTGGCGCGGTGGAAACCAGAGCGCTGGAGCGATCCTGTATGGAGTATGGTGAGAAAAAAACGTCCCGCAGCGCTTTTTTACCGCGTAAAAACCAGCAGGTGGCGGTGGTGGGTGCCGGACTGAGCGGTCTGACGGCAGCGTATGATCTGGCAAAAAAAGGATATAAAATCGTGCTGTGGGAAGCGGCCCCGGAATTGGGGGGACGCTTGCGGAACCTGAGTTCTGATCAATTGCCCCGGGAGGTGCTGGAGCAGGATTTGGCCGTTTTGCAGGATTTAGGTGTGGATATCCGTTGTGGCGTGCGAGTGGGAGAAACGTCAGAAGCGTCATCGCTGAAGGTTTTATGCGGGGAGTTTGACGCCGTGTATCTGGGTGGTGGGACAGCGGGGCGCAATCTGATGCCGGAATTGGCAACGAATGATACGATCCCGGACCCGATAACGTTGGCCACGGCAGAGCCGCAGGTTTTTGCCGGTGGATCACTGCGGCCGGAAACGGCGGCACGGGGATTTATTGGTTCAGTGGCGGACGGGCGGCGGGCGGCGGTGTCCATTGACCGTTTTCTGCAGCAAGCGTCGTTGACCGCCAGCCGCGATCATGAGGGGTCCTACAACAGCAGTTTGTTCACGAACCTGGATGGGATCGCGACGCTGGTGCCGGAGGCGGGTGCTGCGGGCGGATACTCCCGGGAGACCGCGGCCCGGGAAGGGGAGCGCTGCCTGCAGTGCGAGTGCCTGGAATGCGTGAAAGCCTGTGAGTATTTGGCGCATTACAAAGCATATCCCAAACGCTATGTACGGGAAGTATACAATAATTTATCCATTGTCATGGGGATCCATCATGCCAACGGCATGATCAATTCCTGCGCTTTATGCGGCTTGTGCCGGGAAATTTGTCCCGGTGATCTGGACATGGGTGAAGTATGCCGGGATGCGCGGCGGGAAATGACGGAGAAGGGGAAAATGCCGCCGTCCTCCTTTGACTTTGCGTTGGCGGACATGGAATTCAGCAATGGTGACGAGTTTTATTTGACCCGAAATGCCCCGGGGACAACAAGCAGTCGTCTGGTATTCTTTCCCGGCTGTCAACTGGGAGCGTCAGCACCGGAATTGGTTCAGCGGCTTTACGCCGAGCTGCGGTCGCGGACTGCGGCGGGACTGGTGCTGGGTTGCTGTGGTATCCCTGCCCTGTGGAGCGGCCAACAGGCGTTGTTTCAGGCAACGCTGGAGAAGATCCGGGCCTCCTGTGCGGAGTTGGAAACAACGCGCCTGGTAGTGGGTTGTCCATCCTGTCTGCAGACTTTCCGGGAACACTTGACGGAGTTGACGGTGGAACCGGTATGGACAACGCTGGCGGCATTGGGGTATTCAGGTTCTGTGGCAGCAGAGCGGGAGCCGCTGGCGGTAATCGATACCTGTACCACTCGCCTGGACCGGGATTTGCAGGACGGAGTCCGGCAGGTGGCAGCAGACCTTGGCTACAAACTGGAAGAATTGGCGGCGAGCCGGGAGCGGACGGAGTGCTGTGGTTACGGTGGCTTAATGTATAACACAAACCGGGGATTGGCGGATCGCCTGGCACAGCGACGCAATGACGAAAGCTCGCGGGATTATCTCACGTATTGTATGATGTGCCGGGATCGTTTGGCCCGCCAGGGAAAACGGGCAGTGCATCTGTTGGATTTGCTGATCGGGGCAGCGTATGAAACAGCGGCGCAGCGTGCGATGCCGGGATATTCGGAACGCCGGCAGAACCGGCGGCAACTGAAACGGGATTTGCTGGAGAATGTCTGGGGCGAAAAGAAACCGGCTGTGCCGGGACTACTGCTGGAATTGCCGCCGGCGGTCCGGGAAATGATGGAAGAGCGGCTGATTCTGGAAGAAGATGTCCGGCGAACGCTGGCCTGGGCGGAGAAAAACGGAGGCTGTTTGCGGGACCGGGTCAGCGGCTGTTCGGTTGCCTATCTCTGTAGCCGCCAGGTCACCTATTGGGTATGGTATACGGTGGACGAAAGCAAATGTTACCATATACAAAAAGTATATAGTCACCGGATAGAAATTATTAAGGAGGGGCAAGGAGGGAGCCTGAGTGAAGGGGCAGAACAATATTCAACGACAGATTTGGTTTGTGAGTGCTGCCAACGGGAATTGGCGCTGGAAAAAGTGACGCTGACCTATATGGGCAGCAATTTTCCCGTAGAATTATTGAAATGTCCCGAATGTGATCTGGTTTTTATTCCCGAGGAGCTGGCGCTGGGCAAGATGCTGCAGGTGGAGCGGGCGTTGGAGGATAAATGAGATGCTGAACCACAACGGCGCTGTTCCGGCGTTATGGCGGCGTATGCCGGCCGAGTTACGGCGGCCCGGAGGTTTTGAACTGACAGCGCGGCTGTTGGCGGCGGCAAACTTGCCTGTTGCGGCTCGCGTGGCGGATGTTGGCTGTGGTAGCGGCGGCACGGTAGCCTATTTGCGGCAGCAGGAACTCAAAGGCTGGGGTGTGGAACCGGATCAAGAACTTTTGCAAGCGGGACGTGACGGCGGCAATGCGTGGCTGCTGGACGGAGAAGGAACGCAACTGCCTTTTCCTGACCGCAGCCTGGACGCGGTACTGACGGAATGCAGCCTGTCGGTGATGCCGGATGCCGTCAAGGTGCTGGCGGAATTTCGCCGGGTTTTGAAGCCAACGGGGAAAGTATTGATTTCCGATGTGTATTTTCGTCAGCCGCAAGGGGCGGAAATGTTCCGCCGTAAAAATCCCATCACGGAAACAGCGGCCTGCTTAGCGGGAGCGTTAACGTGGGCCGAATGGGAACGCTTACTGGCTGCTCAGGGTTATCGACCGATGTTTTGGGAGGATGCCTCCTCTTGTCTGAAATCCTGGGTAGCGCAAATGATTTTGGCGTCAGATGACCGGGAGTGCCGGGCAGAAGAACCCGGTAGCATACTGGCAACCCGACCGGGTTATTTTCTGATGGTGGCAGAATTTGCGGCAACAAGGAGGGACATATGAACGATCTGTATTTTCGTATGCTGGAATTGACTCAACAAGGCTTCCAGTGCAGTCAGATTTTGATTCTGTTGGGACTGGAAGTGCTGGGCCGGGAAAATCCTGATCTGGTTCGGGCGATGGACGGTCTCAACGGTGGTATCGGTTTTTGCGGCAAAACCTGCGGCGCATTGACTGGCGGCGCCTGTTTGCTGGGACTTTTTGCCGGCAAAGGACGCCCCGAAGACCCGGATGATCCCCGCTTGAAAATCATGCTCTACGAATTGCTGGAATGGTTTGAAACGGCAACGGCGGCATACGGCGGCATCGATTGCATGGAAATCTTACAGGAGAATCCGGCCAACCGGAAAGACCGTTGCCCGCAGCTGGTTCAGGGTGTGTTTGAGAAAGTCCGGGATTTGTTGGTGGAGAATGGGTATGAGTTTTAACGCCGGTGGCGGGAAATGGAGATAGTGCGGTGAGTCAGGCTACGTTTGGAGCAATCATTCTGGCGGCGGGTTTTTCCGCGCGAATGGGTGAATTTAAACCGTTGCTGCCTATGGGGGAAAGTACGGCGCTGCAAATGGTAGTGCAATGCTTCTGTCAGGCAGGAATTGCGGATGTCCGAATCGTCACCGGCCATAAAGCCGATGAATTGGTTCCAGTACTGGCAACATTGCCGGTGACCGCGGTTCATAACCCAGACTATGCAGAAGGCATGTTTTCCTCAGTGCAGACGGGTATCCGGAGTTTACCGGAGTCGATCAAGGCCTGCTTTGTCCTGCCAGTGGATACGCCATTGGTGAAAAGCGCCAGTATTGAGAAACTGGTGCAGGCTTTTGCTGAACAGGATGTCGCGGTGGTATATCCTCTGTTTGATGGTCGGCGAGGCCATCCACCGCTGATCGGGCGGGAATGTTTTGCCGACATTATGAGCAGTGACGGCACTGGCGGATTGAGGGCAGTTCTCAATCGCTTTTCCGCACGAGCGCGGGAAGTGGCGCTGGACGATCCGGGAGCCTTAATGGATATGGATACACCGGAAGATTATCAGCGGCTGCTGCAGTACCAGCAAACAGGGGTGGTAACGGCAAGCGGCGGTGTGGCGTTGGGAGAAACAGAGAGCGTCTGCCCCTGCTGTCTGCAAAGGTTACCGGCCCGGAGAATGGCGTATGGGCAGGACGTATATCTGGAAAAAATCTGCCCGGAACATGGCGAGTTTGAAACTCTGATTTGGCAGGGACCACCGGATTTCCGGGAGTGGACGCGGAAGCGAACACCGGCGCTGCCGCTCCGGAGGCGGACGGAGAGTCAGCAGGGCTGCCCCTTTGATTGTGGATTATGTCCCCGTCACCGGCAGCAAAGTTGCTGCGTACTACTGGAGGTCACGGCCCGTTGTAATTTGCACTGTCCGGTTTGTTTCGCCGCAACCGTTGCAGCACCGGAGAACGATCCGGACCGGGAAACGGTGCGGGGCTGGTATCGGCGCCTCCTGGAGTGCGGCGGGCCGTTCAACATCCAGCTGTCCGGCGGTGAACCCACCCTGCGGGACGATTTGCCGGATTTAATCCGTGATGGTAAAGAAATGGGATTTTCATTTATACAGGTTAATACCAACGGTCTGCGACTGGCGGCGGAACCGGAATATGTTCGTTGCCTGAAAGAGGCAGGCCTGGATTGCGTTTTTTTGCAGTTTGACGGGGTGACGGATTGCGTGTATCAGTCGCTGAGGGGACGGGCGCTGTTGGCGGAAAAATTGTCGGCTATAGAAGTTTGTGGCACGCACCAATTGGGTGTAGTATTGGTGCCGACGCTGGTTCCGGGGATCAATGAATCCCAAATTGGCAGTATTTTGCGGTTGGCGTTGGACCATATGCCTTTAGTCCGCGGGGTTCACTTTCAGCCGATCAGCTATTTTGGCCGCTATCCCCAGACGGCTGCGGCGCGGCTGACACTGCCGCGGGTACTGCGGGAGATAGAGCGGCAAATGGACGGGGAAATGCGGGTGGGAGATTTTCGGCCAGCGGGTGCAGAACATGCCCGTTGCTCGTTTCATGGTCAGTTCACCCGCAAAGCAGATGGAGCGCTGCAGGCATGGCAAGGGGCAACCGGAGACTGTGGTTGCGGGACGCCGGGCAGTGCCAGACAGGCGCAGGATTTTGTCGCCCGGCAATGGGCGGCACCGGCGTCGCCGCTGGCTTCAGCGTCTGCCGGTTGCTGTTCCGCGTCGAATGTTTCCCGGACCGATAGTCTGGACGCATTTTTACAGCGGGTGAAAACCCATACGCTGGCGGTTTCCGGCATGGCGTTTCAGGACGCCGATAATCTTGACCTGGAACGGTTACAGGAGTGCTTTATTCATGTGGTGAGTCCTGACGGCCGGCTGATTCCGTTTTGTGCCTACAACCTGACCGACCGTCAGGGACGCTCTTTATATCGGGGAGGGGGACGATGATGGGGGTGAACCTATCCGTCACACCGCTGGACGCATGGGTTCGAAAGGAAATTGGCGGTAACGGACCGTTAACCACAGCTGTCATTGACGCTGAACAACTGAAGCGGTTGAATGCGACGTTGGCGTTGGCCGCGAGATATAGTCCCTTTTACCGGAAGCGCTTGGCTGGTTATGATATTGTATTGCGGCGTATGGAAGACCTGGTGCATTTGCCATTTACCGATGCTGAAGATTTAAAACGGGAGGCGCTGCGCTTTCCTTGTGTTTCTCAGGAGGAAATCAGCCGGGTGGTGACACTGGGCACGTCTGGTACCACCGGAGCGGCCAAACGGTTGTTTTTCACCCGGGAAGACCAGGAACGGACGATGGAGTTCTTCCAGTGGGGTATGAAAGCCCTGACCGATCCCGGTGACCGGGTACTGATTTTGTTTCCTGTGAATACGCCGGGTGGAGTAGGGGATTTGTTGGCGGCAGCGGTGCGGCGGTTGGGGGCGACGCCGGTCCTTCACGGACCATTGACGCAGCGTTGCCAGGCGGCGGAATTGCTCAAAGAGGAACCGTTCTCGGTCATTGCCGGACCGCCGGTGCCGGTGCTGGCGCTGGCGTATGACTGGCAGCAGCGGGGCTGGGGCGGTCAGATGCCGAAGCGGGCGCTGCTCAGCGCGGACTACGTGCCACATTCGGTGGTGAAACATCTGCGGGAGATCTGGAACTGTGAAGTGTTCGGCCATTACGGCATGACGGAGATGGGCCTGGGCGGCGGTGTGGAATGCGCGGCCCATGATGGTTATCATTTGCGCGAAGCCGATTTGTATTTTGAAGTTATCGACCCGGTATCCGGTGTACGGAAGTCGGCCGGCGAGGAAGGTGAAGTGGTGTTCACTACGTTGACCCGGCAGGGAATGCCGCTGATTCGTTACCGGACCGGTGATATATCCAGGCTATTACCGGGACGCTGTGCCTGCGGTTCCCGGCTGCGCCGCCTGGGAACGGTAACTTCACGGCGGGATGGCGTACGTTGCCCGGGGCGGGAACGACAATTGGCGCTGGCCGATTTGGACGAAATGTTGTTTAAAATACACGGCGTGGTTGATTATACTGCTGTTTTGCGGGAAAATGGTGACAAGCGGCAGTTACTATTGCAGGTACTGGCGTTAAGCGGAGAAACGATGCGTTGTGAGCTGGAGCCGGTTTTGGCGGAACTTTTGTCGCCGGATGTGATAGACTGGAGATTGGATTTGATGCCGTGGCGAAATAATTTGCTTTTTAACGGTGCAAAACGGGTGCTGGAGAGGAAGCGGGTCGATGCACACTAAGACACTGTATTTGATCCGTCACGGCCAAGTGGTCGGCGCCGGTGACGAACGCCGCTATTTGGGACAGCATGATGTGCCGTTGAACGATTTGGGCCAACGTCAGGCTATGGCTGTGGGACGCTGGCTGTGTGACCGAAACATTTCCCGGTTGTTTTGCAGTGATCTGTCCCGGACGATGGCCACCGCGGCAGCCGTGGGAAGGTTTTTGTGTCTGGTGGCGGAACCGCAATCCGCATGGAGGGAGATCAATATGGGGAAATGGGATGGCCGGACCTGGAAGGAAGTGGCCGCTCTGTACCCGGACGAACTGGTGCGCCGTAACACAGACTTAGTGGGCTTCCGTCCACCCGGAGGCGAGAGCTTTGATGATTGTGCCGACCGGGTTTGGGCGGCGCTGCGGGATATTCTCGAATTGTCGGAGGACAACGTGGCTGTTGTGGCGCACGCCGGAGTGAATCGGTTATTGCTGTGCCAACTGCTGGGTATACCCCGGAATAACATGTTTCGGCTGATTCAGGATTACGGCTGTGTCAATATTTTGCGCTGTGGCGATTGGGGCTGCCAGGCGGAGCTGATAAACTATTGCCCTGAATGGGAGGAGAATGGAAATGAACCAATGTCCCCGATGTAAATCGGATAACGAGAAGCAACCATTGTACCAATGCGTACGCTGCTTTAGCATATACTGTGCACGGTGCGATGATAGCGAGCAGGGGAAAAAGTGTCCCAAATGCGGTATGTCCCAACGGATTGTGCTGGCTCCGGACAAAAAGGTTTAGGAACATGTAATCAGTGGTTCCTTGAAATGGTATGCGAGATCATAAGGGAAAAATATTTTGTGACCGCAAGAGGCGCTGCCAATCTTGCGGTCTTTTGACTTTGGTTGGAAATTACTGACTGAAAACGGGGGTGTATTGACAAAAGAGTGGGACTTATGTATCATTGAATCAGTAAGAATAATAATTGGAACAGGCGATCGAACGTGTTCGATGCAGCTGGGCTTTTGATAGCAGCAGAAAAGACCTGCGGGACCCGTGTTCGGTTCCGAAGGTTTTTTTTATAGAATCTTAGGTGCCAGATGAAGGGAGGCGTGTATCAAGAAATCCGCAGATGAGCAATAACGAATAGTCGATATATATAGTTGGTTTTGCGATGCAAACAATGGAGGGACAAGTATGAATACATTAAAAACAACGGCATTACTGGCGTTGCTTACCGGATTGTTAGTAGCGGTGGGGGCAGCGTTCGGCGGTAAGACCGGGATGATGATTATGTTTATGGTAGCGATGGGCATGAATTTCTTCAGCTATTGGTATAGCGATAAAATGGTGCTAAGTATGTATGGCGCCCGGGAAGTGACGGCGACGGAAGCGCCGGATTTGGTGCGGATGGTTTCCGGACTGGCTCAGGCGGCCAAAATGCCGATGCCGAAAGTGTACATTATGGATACCGACGCACCCAATGCGTTTGCTACCGGCCGTGATCCGGAGCATGGTGTAGTGGCGGTGACCACCGGCATTATGCGGGCTTTGAATTATGATGAATTGCGCGGTGTGGTAGCCCATGAAATGGCGCATATCCGTAACCGGGATACTCTGATCAGCACGATTGTCGCCACCATTGCCGGTGTGATCAGCATGATCGCCAATATGGCCCAATGGGCAGCGATCTTTGGTATGGGACGGAGCAATGATGACGACGACAACGGCGGTATTCTGGGAACCCTGTTTACGATTATCGTGGCGCCGTTGGCAGCGACGCTGATTCAACTGGCCATTTCCCGTTCGCGGGAGTTTCAGGCGGACGAAACGGGTGGCGAAATTGCCAACAATCCGCTGGCACTGGCCAGCGCGCTGGAAAAAATTGAATACTATGCCCAGCATGGTGCGATGCAGGCTGCTACGCCGGCGACTTCCCACATGTTTATTATCAACCCGTTCAGCGGTGTTGGCGGTTGGCTCACCGGCCTGTTCAGTACGCATCCGGCCACCGCGCAACGGGTGGCCAAACTGCGGGCGCAGGCTCAAGTCCGCCGCTGATCGTGTCTGAGATTTAATCGGGGTTACCTTTTAGTACCGGGTGCGAAGCACCTCCTCAGGGCTATGCCTTTGGGAGGTGCTTTTAATTATTGGAAGATGGATGGTGAGGGCAAATTGACAATGTTACTAATTAGTGATATGTTGAAATCATGAACAATAATCAAACCGAGTATGGAAAACCGGACCGGCTGAATTTGAACCTGGTGATTGGAGTATACCGCTCCTATTTTCGCCTGCACCGCAATACGCAAAAGTTTATGGCGGACTATGGAATCACCGAGCCTCAGTTCGGCGTGTTGGAAGCCCTGTATCATCTGGGCGATATGAAAATTGGCGAAATTGTCAGTAAAACACTGTCTACCAGCGGTAATATGACGGTAGTCATCCGAAATTTGGAACAGGAAGGGTGGATTGTCCGTTGCGCGGATCCTGCGGATAAGCGAGCCTGCTTTCTCCGCCTTTCGGCAAAAGGAAGAGAATTGATTGAGCGAATTTTCCCCCGGCATCTCCGGGAACTGGAACAATTGCTTGAGAGTTTGAACTTGGAAGAAAAAGAACAACTGATGAATCTGTTGAAGAAAATGAACAGGAAGGAGGAGTGAACATTTATGAAAAATCATGGCAATAAAATGCCGGCTTTGTTTGTCGGTCACGGGTCGCCGATGAATGCGATCGAAGATAATGAATATTCGCGGGGCTGGGCTAAAATAGCCGGAGAAATTCCTGTACCCCGGGCTATTCTGGCGATTTCGGCTCATTGGTATGTACCGGGAAGCCGGATCAATGACGAGGCCCAGCCTAACACGATTTATGACATGTATGGTTTTCCCGACGAGTTGTACCGGGTAGAATATAAAGCCCCGGGATCACCGGAACTGGCCCGTTCGCTTCAGGAGGCAGTGGGTAATGGTGTCCGGGTGGACAATAGCTGGGGGATTGATCATGGTACCTGGTCGGTATTGTGCAATATGTATCCCCAGGCGAATATTCCGCTGGTTCAGCTTAGTGTTGACAGCGGCGCTGAAGCGACAGAGCATTTCCGGATCGGACAGCAGTTGCGATCTCTTCGCGAGCAGGGCGTGATGATCTTTGGCAGCGGCAATGTCGTGCATAATCTGGCCAAAATCAGTTGGAGTATGAACGGCGGGCATTCATGGGCAGTGGATTTTGACAATTATATCCGGAACAAAATCGCCAGTAAAGAGTATCAGGATGTGATCCACTACGAAAAAGCCGGAGCGTCTGTGCGGCAGGCTTTTTTCACCCCGGAACATTTTTATCCATTGCTGTATGTGTTGGGCGCAGCGCAGGAAGAGGACACGTTGTCGATATTTAATGATTCTTGCACATTAGGTTCCCTTTCCATGACATCCTACCTGTTTCAATAATTTTAGAACAAGAAAATGATGTTGGGAAGCATTCGTTTAATCAATGCTTCCTTCGTCGTTTTTTCTGAAGAAACCAGGCAACGGAAGGTTCATAACGGAAGAATTCCCACCGGGACTGACCCGAGGGAATTCTTCCGCTTTTTTGAACTTCTTTTGTTCACACTTTTGTCAAACTTTGTTCAAGCTTTTGTCAAAAACATTGATTATAATTAAAT
>DATMYQ010000176.1:0-6376 GCA_035560935.1 Patescibacteria group bacterium
TTTTTATGTCAATTGTTGGTTTTGTAATATGGAAAACTTATACATTAATATAATTGCTTAAGTTTATCGAGGGAGCCCATGAGCTGAACGCTGAAATTCACTTGCCGCTGACCCATTATCTTCGATATACACTATAAATCCTTGGCAGGGAAACGAAGAGCCGAGAAGTTTGGAGTAATTTTCCCGGTATAAAGGATTTCCCCCAAAAACCGAGAATATTCGAAGGGGCATATTATATTGGGAGGCCAAAAGATGAGTGAATCCCAGAAGACAATTAATTATCCAGTGATCAAGATTAATGGGCAGGAAAAGGTGGTGATGCAAGAACCCGTTGTTGAAGAAATTCCACTGACCGTTTTTCTTAACGGAAAAGAACTGATCACCATGCTGGCTATGGCTGGTGAAGAACGATATCTGGTGACGGGATTTCTGGCCACAGAGGGAATTATCCGGAAGGTGGAGGATATACAAAAGTTGGAGATTGATACCGCACAAGGTATTATCTATGTGGAAACACCGGCGGCGGATAATGTGGCGGAAAAGATGTTCTTAAAACGCTACCTGACTGCTTGTTGCGGTAAAGGCCGGAGTTCTTTCTATTTTGCCAATGACATTTCCACTGTTCAGACGATTACCGGTGGCGTTTCTTTGGCCCCGGAAGAGATAATCAGTTATTCACAGCAGCTGGAAGAGCATTCAGAGCTTTTTCGGCAAACCGGCGGAGTACACAGTGGGGCTTTGGCGGCGGGAGGAAAGCTCGTTTATTATAGCCAGGATATTGGCCGGCACAATGTGTTTGATAAACTGTTTGGCCGCTGTATTTATGATAATGTCTCCACTCAGGATAAAATTATTGTGTTTTCCGGGCGAGTTTCGTCAGAAATATTATTAAAGGTAAGCAAAATGAATATTTCTATGATCATTGCCCGTTCGGCGCCTACCACTCTAGCTCTAGATATGGCGGAAGAACTGGGGATTACGGTGATTGGTTTTGCCCGGGGCCAGCGAATGAATATTTATACTCATCCGGAACGGGTGTACGGAGCAAGCAGCTTCAAATAGAAAAAATCTGGAATATTGAGGAATTCCCTCCGCCGGACAGCGTTTGGTGGAGGAAATCCTTCATTCAATGATGCTATGACAATACTTTGTGAAAAAAAAATCTTGATTAAGCAGGATTTTTCACATGCTTATGGAAATATATCCAATGGAAGTGTCAGAAGATTGTTATTTTAATTCTCAACGACAGAAAAAACATTCTGAAGTGGTCTGAATGTCTGCCGGAATGTTTTGAAAAATGAAAAAGGGAGGAAGCAGCTTGGAAAAAGTGTTAACTGTATGTCCGTATTGCGGCGCAGGCTGCCAACTGTATCTGCAGGTTGAAAACGGCAGTGTTGTTGGCGCTGAACCGGCAAACGGACACACCAATGAAAACGAACTTTGCTTAAAAGGACATTATGGATGGGATTTCTTAAACGACACGAAGATTCTGAGTCAACGCTTGAAAAAGCCGCTCTTGCGGTACGATCGCAAAGATGAATTCCAGGAAGTGGAATGGGATGTCGCCCTGGACTATGTTGCGGATCGCTTAAAAGCCATAAAAGCAAAATATGGCCCGGACGCCATCATGGGTACGGGTTCGGCACGGGGCGCCGGCAACGAGCCCAATTATGTCATGCAAAAATTCATGCGCGCGGTGATCGGGACGAATAACGTCGATCATTGCGCCCGGGTCTGACACGCTCCCTCTGTAGCCGGTCTGGCTGCATCATTTGGTAGCGGAGCGATGACGAACTCCATTCCTGAAATTGAAGATGCCACCTGTTTATTGGTTTTTGGTTATAACGGCGCTGACTCTCACCCGATAGTGGCGAGAAGGATTATTAAGGCGAAAGAGAAAGGCGCAAAAATCATTACCGTTGATCCGCGCAGAACGGAAACAGCGAGAATTTCCGACCTCTGGCTGCCGCTGAAAAACGGTTCGAACATGGCTTTGGTAAATAGTTTTGCCAATCTGATTCTGGCAAAAGGCTGGGAAAACAACGAGTATATTGAAAAATATACCGATGGGTTTGATGAATATCGCAAAACCGTAGAAAAATATACACCGGAATACGCACGGCAGATTACCGGGATTGAGCCGCAATTGCTGGAAGCAGCCATGCAAATGTACGCAAAATCGGAGCGATCCTATATTCTGTACGGTATGGGTGTATGTCAGTATAACCAGGCAGTGGACGTGGTTAAAGGTTTGGGATCACTGTGTCTCTTAACCGGCCAGATTGCCAAACCAAGTTCCGGGATTGGACCGGTACGCGGCCAAAACAATGTGCAGGGCGCCTGTGACATGGGGGCGTTGCCCAATGTGTTCCCTGGTTATCAAGCGGTTACCGATGCGGGGAACCGCAAAAAATTCGCCGATGCCTGGGGTGTGGAGTCGTTGCCGGAGAAATCGGGCTTTACCCTGACCGATGTGCCGCACGCGGTGGAAGAAGGAAAATTAAAAGCGTTCTACATCTTCGGCGAAGATCCGGTACAGAGCGATCCGGATGCCTCCGGTGTCAGAAAAGCGCTGGAAGAGTTGGAATTGGTTGTTGTCCAGGATATTTTCATGAATAAGACGGCGCTGCATGCGGATGTAATTTTACCGGCCACCTCCTGGGGTGAGCATGGCGGCGTATTCAGCGCTGCCGACCGGCGTTTCCAGCGTTTCCGTAAAGCAGTCGATGCCAAAGGTGATGTAAAAGACGACTGGGTGATTATTTGCGAATTAGCCAAACGTCTTGGCTATGAAATGAATTATAAAAATACTGAAGAAATCTGGAAAGAACTGATTGGTCTGTGTCCCAGTTTTGCCGGGGCGACTTATGAAAGGCTGGAAACCCTGGGCAGCATTCAATGGCCGTGCCGGACGACGGAGGAAACGGGAACCCCTTACCTTTTCAAAGGGAATGTGTTCCTCACGCCGAGCAAGAAAGGGAATTTCTTTGCTACTGAATGGCGCCCGCCGGTGGAACAACCGGATGCCGAATACCCGCTGGTATTGTCAACCGTACGGGAAGTAGGGCATTATTCAGCCCGTACAATGACCGGCAACTGTTGGGGCTTGGCCAAATTGGCCGATGAACCGGGTTTCTTGCAGATCTGCCCGGCGGATGCGGAGAAACTGGGCATTGTGGATGAAGAACTGGTGCGCATTTCTTCACGCCGCGGCTCGGTCATTACCCGGGCACTAGTTACGGACCGGGTACGGACCGGGGTGGTGTATATGACTTATCAGTGGTGGATTGGCGCTTGTAATGAGTTGACCATTCACGTGGTGGATCCCATTTCTAAAACTCCGGAGTATAAATTCTGCGCCGTTAAAGTGGAAGCGATTGCGGATCAGAAAAAAGCGGAGCAGGCTTTAACCGAAGAGTACAACGCCTTGAAAAAGAAAATGGGAGCGGTTGTTTCATAAGATAATCATCAGACACAGCAAGGGTGCGGAGAGCCTTGGGATGATTGACGCTACAACAGGGATTGTCAGTTTGTGGGCAATCCCTGGGTATAATGTTTTGGCAAAGAGACGGTTCTAATGTGTGTATATCAGCAATACTTCAGTGTTTTTTTGCTGCTGTGTGGATAGGAGCGTGCAACGAAGTGACTAAGCATAATCTTGACGTATCCAGTCCTCCGCAATATAAGTCTCGACGGGCGAGGCGGGAGCCGGTTGGAGATCAAGGCGGCGCTAAGTGGGGATTTAGCGCGATGTATGCCGCTCTGAAGCATAAACTGGACACGGTGATCTCTTATATATCATCCAAATTAAAAAACGCAGCGCTTACAAAAGAGACTCTTGGTGAAGAGACTCTTATAAAAAAGGAGGTAAACATGGAAAAATTAAGTCCGTTTGTTGTTGGGGACGGCGAAAAGTGCATAGGCTGTAAAGCTTGTGAAGTGGCCTGCCATGTATCGCACAATGTAACTGGTATTACGGCTGGCAATATCGACACTCCCGTGTTCCCCAAACTGTTTGTGACCAAGGTGGAGGATATTACCGTTCCGGTGCAATGTCATCATTGCGAAGACGCTCCCTGCGCCAAAGCCTGTCTGGAAAAGGCGATCTATTTTGATGGCGACAAAGTACTGATTGACACCGATAAATGCAAAGCATGTAAAGACTGTTTGGTCGCCTGTCCTTTTGGGGCGGTGGAATTAGTGCCCAAATATGTTCAGGGCCAGGAAGTTATTCAGGCGAATTTAGGGAAACCGCATTTGTATGGCAATAAATGCGACCTTTGTAATGAACGGGAAGCGGGTCCGATCTGTGTGGAAACCTGCCCGCAAAAAGCGTTGCGGCTGGTGGATCCCCATAAAGAGAAGAAAGAAAAGAATAAACGGGCAGTAGCGACGATTGCCAGTATGTTTAAAAAATAGGAGGTGAATCAAATGCAATATACAATTGAAATTGATCAGGAACTATGTACCGGCTGCCGCCGCTGTGCTGATATTTGCCCGGTAGGAGCTCTGGGTGGTCCCGAGGGTATGCCGATGGAAATTAACTATGACAAATGCGTTTTTTGCGGTCAGTGCGTACAAATCTGCAGCGCCTATCAGGAATATAAATCGGACACATCCGCTCCGCGGAGTGAAAAAATGCAGGACCGGGGGATGCTGGACAGCGTCAGGGAACCGTTGTTTGCAGCCCATAATATGGGACATGCACAAAAAGTATGGGAAGCGCTGAAAAATCCCAAAGTGTATACGATGGTCCAATGTGCGCCGGCAGTCAGGGTGGGATTGGCGGAAGACTTCGGCATGGAGTCCGGCGATCTGGTTGACGGAAAAATGATCACTGCGTTGAAACAACTGGGCTTTGACAAAGTCTATGACACGAACTTCACGGCGGATCTGACCATTATGGAAGAAGGCAGTGAGTTGATCAAACGGATCAAAGAAAATGGCGTGCTGCCGATGTTCACTTCCTGCTGCCCGGCTTGGGTTAAAAATGTGGAGCAGGAGCACTTCGACCTGCATAAAAATCTCTCTTCCTGCAAGTCTCCCCAACAAATGGCAGGAGCGCTGTTTAAAACCTATGGCGCCCAAGCTGATAAAGTTGACCCGGCGCAAATATACAGTGTTTCCGTGATGCCCTGCACGGCTAAAAAATTCGAAGCATCCCGGGAAGAAATGAATTCCAGCGGTCACCAGGACGTCGATGTCGTGTTGACGACCCGGGAATTGGCAACATTAATCAAACATGCCGGGATTGATTTTAAGAATCTGCCGGCGAGTAAGCCGGACTCCTTGCTGGGTGCTTACACCGGCGCCGGTCATCTGTTCGGCGTTACCGGCGGTGTAATGGAAGCGGCTCTGCGTACCGGCTACGAATTGATTACCGGTAAAGCGCTGGATAACGTTGATATTACCGATGTCCGCTACAGCGAAGGTATCAAACGGGCCACGATTCAGGTGGGTGATCTGGCGGTTAAGACCGTGATTGTCGCCGGTCTGGCCAATGCACAAACGATTATCGATGAAATTAAGGCCGGAACTGCGGATTACCATTTCGTCGAAGTCATGGCCTGCCCGCAGGGCTGCGTCAGCGGCGGCGGACAACCGAAAGTATTGATGGAAACCGAGCGTAAGCAAGTATACAGCAAACGGACGGAATCCACTTATCGTCATGACCGGGAGCTGCCATTGCGAAAATCTCACCAGAACCCGGAAATCACCAAGATCTATAAAAATTTCCTTGGTGAGCCCCTGGGACATAAATCGCATGATTTACTGCATACTCATTATGTGAAGAGGGGGTAGGGTATAAATGTTGAATACCGCTTTTGTCATTGGTAACCCTGACCTTTGCATTGGTTGCCGTACTTGCGAAATTGCCTGCGTCATGGCGCATACGGATAAACAATTGGGAACTGAAGAAATTCGCGACATCCCGTTTAAACCCCGCCTGTCGGTGGTGAAAACCGAAGATATCAGCGTGCCGATTCAATGCCGGCAGTGTGAAGACGCTCCCTGTGCGGAAGCGTGTCCGGAAAAAGCCATTATCCAGCGAGGTCAGGCGATCTTTGTTCTGGCCAACAAATGCGTTGGCTGTAAAAACTGTCTGATGGCCTGTCCGATAGGCGCCGTTTCTTTGACCCGGGTAGAGGATGATCCCGATCATACGACCGCCTACAAATGTGATTTATGCATGGATGTGCCGGAAGGACCCCAGTGCATTAAAAAATGCCCGACAAAATGTTTATCACTGATTGTACCGGATGATATTGAAACTCAGGTAAAGGAAAAACGTCACAATGCAGTGCGTGGCGCATAACAGATTATAAAGGAGTTAAAAAAGCGGCTCTTCTTTTTTAGAAGGGTCGCTTTTTCCAAT
>DATMYQ010000177.1:0-4724 GCA_035560935.1 Patescibacteria group bacterium
AGATGATTCAGTCCGTCCATGCGGAAGTCTTTGGTGCGGGATCCGATAAGGTGTTTTTGTGCTGATTTCATGAGGATGGGCGGGAGTTTTGGGCTGCAAGGGGAGGAAACTTTGTGGGAATGAAAATTAATAATTTCGGAACTTCGACGACGCCTTTTCTGGCAGACCGCGATGCAAATAGCAAGGTAGGGAAAAGCGGGGACTTTTTTGCCGCCGATTTACTAAAAAGTCAGGATACCCAGTCCATGGACCGCCTGACGGCTCTGCTGGCAGAAATTGACGTCAGCGGCAAGCAGTTGTCGACGGTGCCGACCTATGCGGAGTTGAGAAATTACCGGGAATTGGTCCGGAATTTTATTGGCGAAGCGGTGGGACGGATGTACAGCCTGGAATCCCAGAGCGGTTGGGATCGCCACGGGCGGCACAAAATGTTTAAAATTATCCGCAAGGTCGATGAGACGCTGGTGGGAATGGCGGAAGATGTCCGGGTGGGCCAGGAACGGCAGTTGTCAATTATGGCCAAACACGATGCCATTCGAGGCATGTTAGTCGATTTGTATTCATAGGATGGATGACATGAGTGCGTTGGGATGGATGAATATTGTCGGGCACGGGACGATGATCGAGGCGTTGCAGGGAATGGTTGCCCGGGGCAATGTTCCCCATGCTTTGCTGTTTGTCGGCCCGGCCGGCATTGGAAAACAGGTCGCGGCGCAGGTGACGGCAGCGGCCTTGTTGTGCGTGGGAGACACTGTTCGCCCCTGCGGTACGTGTCCATCCTGCCGGTTAAATCAGCGTCAGGTTCATCCGGATCTGTTGCGGATTGGGCCGGATGGCGCTGCCATCAAAATTGATCAGATCCGTGGCTTGCAGCACGAGGCCGCCTTGGCGCCGGTGATGGGAGAGCGGCGGGTCTGTATTATTAATGATGCTGAACTCATGACGACCCAGGCGGCCAATAGCCTGTTGAAGCTTTTGGAAGAGCCGCCGCCGGGTTTTTTATTTATTCTTGTGGCGCAGGATTCCCGGCCGCTGTTACCGACGATTTTGTCCCGGTGCTGCCGGCTGCGTTTTTCGGTACTGCCGGGAGATCTATTGATCCGGACATTGCGGGAACAGGGACAGGAAGAATCCGCGGCGGCGGTGGCGGCCCGCTTAAGTGGCGGTCGTCTGGGGAAAGCGCTGGAAATTTTGCAGCCGGATGGCCTGATGTCCCGGAATCAGGCTATGGAGTGGCTGGTGCAGATTTCCAACGAACAAGGACCGTTAGAAAATAAAGATACAGTGAATGTGGAGCAGCTTTCCTCCAGGGAAGCGGTGCCGCTGTTGCAGCGATTGCTGGTGTTGCTGCGGGACTTGCTGCTGCTGTGCGGAAAACATGATCAGCAGCTGATTTTCAACCTGGATCTGGTGCCACGGTTGACGGCACTGATGCCGCGCTGGACGGAACCGGGATTGCTGGCGGCCATGGAGCGGGTGCGGGCGACACAACGGGCGGTGAACGGCAATGCCAATGTGCGTCTGTCCCTGGAAGCATTGTGGATTCGATTGGATGAGTTGGTAAAACGCCGAGAAGAAGGAGATTATGGAAATATATGCTGACGGTAGTGGGCATCCGGTTTAAAAAAGCCGGTAAAATATACTATTTTGATCCAGGAAAAATCGTCTTGAACCTGGGTGACAGCGCGATTGTCGAAACGGCGCGGGGTGTGGAATTCGGTGACGTGGTGATCGAGTCACGTCAGGTGGAAGAAAAAGCAGTGGTTGCTCCGTTGAAGCCGGTTATGCGTAAAGCCACGCCGGAGGACCGGGCCAAAGTGGTGGAAAATCGGCAGCGGGAAAAAGAGGCCTTTCGGATTTGCGGCCAGAAAATTGCCAGCCATGGTCTGCCGATGAATCTGGTGGATGTGGAATACACTTTTGACGTGAATAAAATTATTTTTTATTTTACGGCGGAGGGACGCATTGATTTTCGTGATCTGGTCAAAGATCTGGCCGGGGTTTTTCGCACCCGTATTGAACTGCGGCAAATTGGTGTCCGGGATGAAGCAAAAATGATGAACGGAATTGGCTGTTGCGGGCGCTCGCTGTGTTGCTCCACCTTTTTGGGGGATTTTGAACCGGTGTCGATTCGCATGGCCAAAGACCAGAACCTGTCATTGAACCCGACGAAAATTTCCGGGATCTGTGGGCGCTTAATGTGCTGCCTGAAATATGAGAGCGACAGTTATGGCCCCCGGTGCAAGAAAAAAATACCGGCGCCGCCGGTAGGCCGGGAAGTGATCACTTCGGAAGGGGAAGGCAAGGTTGTCTCCGTCAATGAAGCGAAAAAAACGGCGTTGATCAGTTTGGCGGAAGGCCGGACGATGACGATTTCCTGGGAAGACGTAGTGGAGAAAGAGTAAACATGGTGGAACAGGAACAAAATCGTTGGTCGGAGCTGTTGCCGGGAGAACGTCTGGACGATCTGATTATTGGCGGGCGAAAGATCATTCAGCGTCCGGACCAGTTTTGTTTTTCCCTGGATGCGATACTGTTGGCCCATTTTGCCACGGTGAAGCCGGCGATGACTGCGGTGGATCTGGGCGCCGGTACCGGGGTTTTGGGTCTGCTGCTGACGGCCCGGGGGGCCGGCGCGGTTACCGGTGTGGAAATCAATCCGGAAATGGCGGAGATGGCTAATCGCAGTGCCGCCGGCAACGGTCTGGCGGGAGCGGTGCGAACGCTGGCGGGTGACTTGCGCCAGATTCGCGAGTTACTTCCCGGTGGCGGCTGGCATCTGGTGGTGTCCAACCCTCCATACCGGCAGACCGGGAGTGGCTATATCACCCCCCGGGATAGTGTGGCCATGGCCCGGCATGAAATTACCGCGACACTGACGGATATTGTGACGGCGGCCCGCTACTTGTTAAAGTACCGGGGGCGTTTTGCGATGGTGCACCTGCCGGAGCGGCTGGCCGATATTACGACCGCGATGCGACAGGCGGATATTGAACCGAAACGGATGCAACTGGTGCAGCCCCGTTCTGGTCAAAAACCGAATATGGTGTTGGTGGAAGGTGTTCGGGGAGCGAATCCGGGACTGGAAGTGCTGCCGGTATTGACAGTGTATAACAGCGATGGCGGTTATGACGCAGCGGTGAGTGCCTTATACCGTGACAGGTAAGCAGAGAGAGTAAAGGAAATACCGGTTTGTTGCCGAATTCGCAAGTGATGCGGGCGGATTTTGCGCCAATGCCGGAAAGAAAATCAGGCTACGCCGGGGAATTCCCGTTGACGCGGCCTGTTTTTGTGTATATATCCGGCCCGGGATTTTTGTGACAAATAGTGGGGGGATGGGAAATATGACAGAATCTAATGACATTGCGAAAAACGCTTCACGGAACGCCAAATTGATTGTTGCGGAACAGACCCCCAGAAACGGAATTTTATATTTATGCGCCACGCCGATCGGTAACCTGGAAGATATGACCTTTCGGGCAGTTCGGGTATTGAAAGAAGCGGCAGTGATTGCGGCGGAGGATACCCGGCATACGCGTAAACTCCTGAGCCATTTTGAGTTGCACACACCTTTGATCAGTTACCATGAACATAATAAGGCCTCGCGGGGGCCGGAACTGGTGAACCGTCTGCTCGGCGGCGAGGATGTGGCGGTGGTCAGCGACGCCGGTATACCGGGCATCTCCGATCCGGGAGCAGATTTGGTTCGACTGGCGCTGGCAGCGGGGATTACGGTAGTGCCGCTGCCAGGAGCTTGTGCGGCATTAACGGGCCTGGTGGCTTCCGGCCAGGATTCAGCGCAATTTGTGTTTTTGGGCTTTCTGCCCAAGACAGCCAAAAAACGCCGGGAAGTGTTAGCCCGCGTGGCGCGCTATCCGGAAACGTTGGTTTTGTATGAATCCCCCCACCACTTGAAAAGCACGCTGGCGGAGTTGGCTGCAGTACTGGGAGACCGGCCGGCGGTAGCGGCCCGGGAGCTGACCAAAAAATTTGAAGAATTTCACCGGGGATCACTAATCAGCCTTCACGGGACTTTTTCCGGGCAGCCCATCCGGGGAGAGTTTGTGCTCATTGTGGCTGGTGCGGGGGAGATGACGGAAACGGCAGTGAAGTCCGAGACAAATGAAGGATTGTCACCGGCTGAGCAAGTGGCGACACGGGTGGCGGCCGGCCAGGAAAAAAAAGAAGCCATCCGTCTGGTGGCGCAGCAATTGGGGATACCCAAACGCCAGGTATATCAGGCGTTCCTTGATTATGGGTCAGATAATGAGGATTCTGCTGAAAAATAAAAAGAGGCTGACGCCTCTAGTAAAAAAACACATACAAATATTGTTTTGGGATATTTTTTAAAAAACGGTGTTGCCAAGGGTCCGGGAATTCCGGACCACTTATACGGCGTGTTGCGCCATGTGAATCAGACATTCTTTGCAGACATTCTTCCCTTTGAAGTTGGTTACGCCGTCCGCGTTGCCGCAGAACACACAAGCCGGCTCATATTTCCGCAGAATGATCCGGTCGCTGTCTACATAAATTTCCAGCGCGTCTTTTTCTTCAATGTCCAGAGTCCGGCGCAACTCGATGGGAATGACTACCCTGCCCAGTTCATCGACTTTGCGGACAATACCTGTTGATTTCATCATAATAACATCTTCCTTTCGATCTACACGATTCGACAAAAACTGCCTAAGTAAATAATACCAAGGTTTGTAAAGCCTGTCAATAAC
>DATMYQ010000178.1:0-7144 GCA_035560935.1 Patescibacteria group bacterium
TAATAAACAGGAAGCTTCTTTGAATTGCGACAGTAGGAAAAACACACTTGTTTGTAATGCGAGCCATAGGATAAAGGGGGGAATACAACTGGAATTATTGAAAAAAATTGCGCTCAAGGTCGATACTTTTTTTGAAAGCTTTGCACTGATTGCACTTACTTGTATGATTTTAACGGTTGCATTACAGGTCATTACCCGAAAATTATTCAATTTTGTATTCTTCTGGTCGGAAGAAATGACGTTGCTGCTATTGGTCTGGTTTTCATTTATGGGTATGGCGGTGGGGTTTCGGGAAGATTTGCACATGGGGGTGGATTCGTTTACAACTTATTTACCTGACTGGTTTAATAAAATATTAGATAAGGTGATCGATCTGGGGACACTGGCGTTTGGACTTTATTTCGTCGCATATGGCTGGGATTTTTCCGTACTGATGCATGAATCGACACTGCCGGCCACCAAACTGCCCAGCAGTGCGCTGTACTTTGTCATGCCGGTAACAGGAACGATGACTTGTGCTTATGCGTTGCTGCACCTGTTCGGCATTAACACCAAACGGCACAAAGGTGCGGAAATTGAAATGGGTCTGGGCAGGGAGGAACAGCATTAATGGATATGAATGATATCGCGTCGATCCTCCTGGGGGTCAGTTTTCTGGTGTTTTGTGTTTTCCGCTTTCCGGTGGCGCTGGCACTGTTTATGTCCGCACTGGCCACGATGATGTACCTGGACGTACCACTGGCGGTGATCGGACAGCAGATGATCCAGGGGGTCAGTACATTTTCACTGTTGGCCATTCCGTTCTTTATTTTGACGGGACAGATCATGGGTGAAGGTGGTCTGGCGCTGCGGATGGTCAACCTGGCCTATCTGCTGGTGGGGCATATACGGGGAGGGCTGGCGCTGGTCAACTGCGTGGCCTGTATGTTTTTTGGCAATATTTCCGGTTCGGCGGTGGCGGATGCTTCGTCCGTGGGATCGGTTATGATACCGATGATGAAGAAAAAAGGATATGATGCCGATTATGCGGTGGGTCTGACGATTTCTTCCGCCATTCAGGGCGTAGTGGTACCGCCCAGTCACAATCTGGTGCTATATTCTATCGTTGCCGGTGGCATATCTATCAAGTCGCTGTTTTTGGGCGGAATTGTTCCCGGTTTCATTTTATTGGCTTCCCTGATGACGGTGGCTTATATTATGGCTATCAAACGCGGTTATCAGGCTGGTGAACCAGTGAAAAAGGAAGATAAACCCGGCATTATTTTTAATGGATTGCTGTCACTGTCGCCGGCGTTTGTTATTTTAGGCGGGATTATCTCAGGGTGGTTCACTGCCACCGAATCCGGTGCATTGGCGGCCATGTATTCTTTTTTACTGGCCTTCGGGTATTACCGGGAAGTGCCGCTGAAAAATATGTGGCCGGTGCTTAAACGGACTTTTCGGACGGTATTGATGGTGTATTTCCTGATTGCCACGTCAGCAGCTTTTGGCTGGGTGATGGCGTATTTGCAGATTCCCGATATGATAACCAATGCTTTTCTGCAGGTTTCTGATAACCCGTATGTTATTTTGATGCTGATCAACATTTTATTGTTGATCCTGGGGGGGCCAATGGACATGGCGCCGATGATTCTAATCATGACGCCAGTGTTGCTGCCAGTCTGCACCTCGATTGGGATGGATCCGGTCCATTTCGGACTGGTATTGATCTTTAACGCGGGCATGGGATTGCTGACGCCGCCGGTAGGTACGGTATTGTTTGTCGGTTGCGCCATTGGCGGTGTCACCATGGCTCAGGGGACCAAAGCCATGATGCCGTTCTTTTATGCCATGCTGGTGGTGCTTTTACTCATTACTTACGTGCCGCAGACCGTGCTGTGGCTGCCTTCAATGTTTAAATGACAGACCACATTTCTCATGGGGGTTAATCCCAAAAATTATATTGGAGGGATGCAATACAATGGAAACAAAGAAAAAGAAACTGGCGCTTCTGGTAATCATCTGTATGTGTCTGGGACTGATTCTCGCTGGCTGCGGCAAGAAAGACGAGAAACCGGCCACCGACAAAAAAGCCGAAGGACCCAAGTACACCTTCCGCCTGGCGGAAACCCATCCACCCGATTATCCGACAACTCTGGCGGACAAGAAGTTTGCCGAACTGGTTAAAGAACGGACGAACGGCCGTATTACGATCAATGTGTTCCCGTCTTCTCAGCTGGGAGAGGAAAAAGCCGTTATTGAACAGGTTCAATTGGGAGCTATTGAGTTTACCCGGGTGAGCGCTTCGCCGTTGGCGGAATTTAACAAACAGTTTGGGGTTTACTCGCTGCCTTACATTTTTGATAATGACGACCATATGTGGTCTTTCCTGAATGGGGACGGACAGAAAATGCTGGACAATATGGAAAAATCAAAAATGAAAGGATTGGCCTATTATACTTCCGGTTCCCGAAATTTTTACACTAAGAATCCGGTAAAGACGGTGGAAGATCTAAAAGGGATGAAGATCCGCGTACAACAGAATAAAATTAATATGGACCTGATTGCGGCGCTGGGCGCCAGCGCTACGCCGATGCCTTACGGTGAAGTGTTCAGTGGTTTGCAGACCGGCGTTATTGACGGCGCGGAAAACAATCCACCCAGTTATCTGACGGCCAACCACTATCAGGCAGTAAAAAACTTTGTGCTGGACAGTCATCAGCGGGTGCCGGAAGTACTACTGATCAGCAAAGTGACCTGGGATAAACTGTCGGAAGATGACCGGAAAATTCTAAAATCCGCAGCGGCGGATTCTGTAGGATTCCAACGGGAAGCCTGGGCTAAATTTGAAAAAGATGCGATGGATAAGTTGAAAGCAAATGGTGTTGTCGTAACCGAAGTAACTGACGTTAAACCTTGGCAAAATGCCGTAAAACCGGTTATTGACAAATACAATGCCGAGTACAAAGAAGAATTGGAAGCGATTGCAAAGGCTAAAAAGTAAGCCGGAGGAGGCTTGCGTCCGAATCTGGTGATTCAATCGTTCAATGCGGAATTTATACGGCGGGTGCGCGGACATTATGGCGAAAAATCTGTTATGATAAAAGGAACGAATACGTTTCTGCTATTGAACAGGAAGGAGAATGCCATGATGACCGCCCCGGCCGGTAAGTTTTTTGCGGGACAGCCATTGATCATCAGGTTTTTTGTGTTTTCCGCCGGATTGATCATCATTCCGATGTTGGTGGTTGGGGTGATTTCCTACCAGCAGGCAACGGTTGAACTGGAACGGGAAGCACGGGATTACAGTGGACAAATTATTGAACAAATTGAAACGCATATGGAGTATTACATCGGTGATTTCGAAATCGGCATGATCAAATTACTCAACCATGCTGAAGTGAATGAACTGTTGAAGATAACCACGGCGGAACAGGCTGCTCAGGACAGCGAGGGGCGGCGGGCGGTAGAATCCCTGTTAAAAGATATGTCCTATTCGCGTCCTGATATTTCCAACATCACTATTGCGGTGGACAATGTACTGGTTATTGACAATATGGGGTTGGCCAACCGCTATTCGCTGGACCGGCTGAAACATGAGTACTGGTACCAAAGCCTTCCTAATAATGGCACCTCATTACTGGTTAGCCGGAAGCTGGAATGGCCGGAATTTGATGAACCGGTGATTTCGCTGGTGCGGCGGATCTATAATCCGGCCACCCTGCAGCCGGTGGGTGTGTTGATGATTGACATCAACTTCCGGCGAATTCAGGAACTTGCGGAAAAAGTCAACTGGGGGAGAAATCGGCGATTTTACATTATCGATTCGATTGGACACTATGTTTATCATCCGGATGTGACGCAACTGGGAAATAAAGCCGTTTTTGCCGGTGCGGAGACGCTGATGCAAAAGAATCCCGGGGCTGGTTCTTTGACAACCCCAGGTAAAGATCCCCGTTTGTTGACTTATAGTTATTCGGAAAATCTAGGTTGGACATCTTATACGTTGGTTTCGTTGGGCGAACTTCTCAAAGGGGCCACGTACATCGGAAAAACGATTTTTGGGACGGTGGCGGTGGCGTTGGGCATTGCCTATCTGCTGGGAGCTTATCTGGCGGCAACAATTATCCGACCTGTGCGACGGATGCAGGGGTTTGTCAAGAGGGTGGAAACCGGTGATTTTTCCGGACGCCTGCCGGTGGAAAGCAACGACGAGCTGGGACAGCTTTCCCAGGGATTTAATAATATGGTGCAACGACTGAAGGATCTGCTGGAAGAAGTATATTTTTCCCGACTGAGGGAAACCGAGGCTTCGTTGCGGCAAAAAGAAATGGAATTAAAAATATTGCAGTCGCAGATTAATCCGCATTTTCTTTGTAATTCGTTGGAGACGATCCGGGGGATGGCGTTGGATAAAGATATGGACGACATTGCCAGCATGTCGGCCTCGCTGAGTCAATTGCTGCGTTATAATCTGAAAAATGCTTCGCCAACCGTGATGCTAAGGGAAGAAATCAAGTTCTGTGAAGTTTATCTGCGAATCCAGCAATTTCGTTTTGATAAACAGGTTTCTTACCGCTTTGATATTCCGGAGTGGGCCTGGGATTTGAATGTGGTAAAATTTTCGCTGCAGCCACTGGTGGAAAATTGCTTTTTGCATGCGGTGGAAAAGGACGGCTGTCCGACGGAAATTCTGATCGCTGTGACAAAAGAGAATGATGCGGTGTGGCGTATTGAAGTGATAGACACCGGTGTGGGAATTGCGCCGGATCTTCTGTGCCAAATTCGTTCCGGCCTGGCACGTAACGCCTGCAGTTCCGCTGATGGTACCCGGATTGGCGTGTGCAATGTGCATTGCCGGATTGTGAATCTTTATGGGGAAGACTATGGTGTGCAGGTGTATAGTCAAGTGGGAGAAGGAACAAGGGTGGTTGTTCGTCTGCCGCTTCTGCCGCGGCGAAGGGAACGCTTGCCGGCTCTGGACAATGGAGATGATGTTGTTGTTTAAATTGCTGCTGGTGGATGATGAGCGCTGGGTGCGTACCGCATTACGGCGGATGATTGAAAAAACCGGATTACCATTGCAGGTTGTCCGGGAATGCAGCGATGGCGAGGAAGCCATTGCTTATCTGGAACAGTCGAAAGTTGATTTAGTGATCAGTGATATTCGGATGCCCGGATTAAATGGGCTGGCGTTGGTAAAAGAACTGAATCGGCGGGGATTGGTGCAGGATGTCATTATCATCAGTGTGCATGATGACTTCCGCTATGCACAGGAAGCGTTGCGGGAGAATGTCATCGATTATCTAGTAAAACCGGTGGAGCTGCCGGAACTGATCCGGACGCTGGGAAAGTGGCTGGACGGGAAAAAAGCCCGAAACAATACCGTGGAGGTATCAGATAAAACGTCGCCGTTTCATTTATCTCCCATTGAACAAGTGCTGCTGTATTTGCAGCAGGCGACGCCGGGACGGGCTACGTTATCTGAGGCGGCCCGGCGGGTGCACTTAAATCCGAGCTACCTCAGTCAACTCTTTAAACAGCAAATGAACATCAACTTTGTGGACTATGTGACAGAAATGCGGATGAAAGAAGCACGGACGCTTTTAACCACGTCAACAATGAAAATTGCAGAAATTGTGGAACAGTTAGGGTATTGTGATATATCAAGTTTTAGTAATTCTTTCAAAAAAACCGTGGGCTGTTCACCGTCCGAATACCGAAAAAAAACTACCCGAGAACAGGAGGTTCCTCCGAAAAAAATGATGTAATAAAGGAGTATTATTCATGCAAACCGTAAATCATGATAATGTGCAAAATATCGTAGAACAAGTGGTGCAGCGGACACCGGTCACCGATGTGCACACTCATATTTTCCCGGAAGTTTTTGGTGATTTATTGCTTTGGGGTGTTGACGAGCTGTTGACATACCATTATTTAATCGCGGAGCTGTTCCGCTACCGGACGCAATCCTACGAAGACTTCTTTGCCCTGTCTAAAACGGAACAGTCCGACCTGATTTGGGAGACTCTGTTTGTGCAGCATTCACCGGTCAGCGAAGCTCAGCGAGGCGTTCTGACGGTATTAAAGCGGTTGGGCCTGGATGTGGCCACCCGGGACTTGGCGGCATTTCGAAAGTATTTTGCCGCGATGAGCACAAAACAGTACATTGACAAAGTGATGGAAACCGCCAATGTGAAAGAGGTCGTCATGACCAATGATCCGTTTGATCCGGTGGAAAAATCGTTTTGGGACAAAGGCGGTTATTCTGACAATCGTTTTAAAGCCGCATTGCGGGTGGACCCGCTGCTGAACAGCTATGAAGACAGTTGTTCGAAGCTGCAGGAATGGGGCTACCGGGTCAGTCGGGATTTGGACGAAGTCAGCGTGCAGGAAGTCCGGCGTTTTCTTAAAGACTGGATAAAGAAAATGGACGCCTTGTACATGGCGGTATCGTTGCCGCCGACCTACACCGTGCCGGAAGACTCGTTGCGGTCGAGAATCGTTGAACAATGTATTATTCCGGTATGCCGGGAACTGAACATTCCGTTTGCGATGATGATTGGTGTGAAAAAGCTGTCCAATTATAAACTGGGATTGGCGGGGGATTCACTGGGAAAATCCGGGATCGAAACCGTGGAATATCTTTGCCGGACTTACCCGCAAAACAAATTTATGGTCACTATGCTTTCCAGAGAAGACCAGCATGAGTTAGCTATTACTGCCAGAAAATTTGGCAATTTAATAATTTTCGGTTGTTGGTGGTTTTTGAACAATCCGGTGATTATTGAGGACATGACGAGGATGCGGTTGGAAACATTGGGCTTGTCTTTCATTCCGCAGCATTCTGATGCCCGGGTATTGGATCAATTGATTTACAAATGGACCCATTCCCGGAAAATCATTGCTCGAGTATTGGCGGATAAGTACCGGGATTTGCTGGATACCGGCTGGACGCTGACGGAAGCGGAAATTGAACGGGACGTGGCAGATCTGATGGGAGGAACGTTTTGGAAATTCATAGAAAAATAATGGTTACGGGAAGTAATATTCCGGTTTACCCGATGATTGCTTAAACGAATAAAACGGAAGGTTTTATCTGGAAACGGCAGGCACTGTAAAAACTACGGTACTTGCCGTTTTTTTATTCTTCTTATCCGGTAAC
>DATMYQ010000179.1:0-6574 GCA_035560935.1 Patescibacteria group bacterium
GAATCATGTATATTATGATGGTTTTGGAGCCTGAATCCGAATTTCCCATCCGTATCCAATAAGGAGTTTGCATGGATTTTTTATTAAAATACTCCGTATTCCTGCAATTCATCGGTGATTTTTCCTTTATTGCCATGGCCGCGTACCTCACCGGCCGCAGCCGGTTTCTGATGAATTGCGCCCGCAACCCGTTTCATCTGCTCAGCTGGCTTTCGCTGACCATCTTATTTTCCGGCATTGTCATTACCGGTGCTTATAGTGGCGCCCCCGGCGCCGATTCCCTGATCACCACCCGTTTTCTCGGCGTATTGTTGAGCGGGCTGGTGGGCGGTCCATTGGTAGGCTTCAGTGTCGGTTTAGTCAGCGCCATCCATTTGTCAATTTTGGACCCGGTTCACACCAGCACCGCCGCCATATCGTCGGTACTTTGCGGCGCCTTTGCCGGTCTGGTCCGTCAGCGTCAATCCCTGTATCATATGAACTGGGAAATGGGCGCTGTGGTGGCTTTGGCGGCGGAACTGCTGCAAAACGCCCTGATCATCAGCTTCCAGGGACAGTCGGAAAGTATCGCTCTCTATTTGCAAAGCATTGCTCTGCCCACCGCTTTTTTAACGGTAGCCGGAGTTTCCTTATTCCTGTTTATTGTTGGACGTAGCGAAACCGAACAGGATACGTACAGCGCCAAGGCGGCCTTTCTCTCTTTGGAAATTGCCCGCCGCACACTGCCATATCTCCGGGATGGTTTTACCCCGGAAGCCGCTCACCATACGGCCCGGATTGTGCAGGAACTGACCCGGACCGCGGCGGTGGCGATCAGCGACCGGGAGCAACTGATCGCCTTCGTCGGCAAGGGCAGCGATCACCATCGCCCCGGCGACCCGATTGTCTCCCAGGCTGTGCAACGGGCGATTGCCGAAGAAACGGTGCTGATGCTGAACAGCGGCGAGGAAACCATTTGTCCGGAAAAGGATTGCCCCCTGAATTCCGGCGTGGCTGCCCCCTTGTTTGCCAACGGCACCGTCATGGGCGCCATCCAATTGTTTCGCAAAGGTATGGATTCCGTCTCGGAAGTGGACGTTCGCCTGGCAGACGGCATCGCCAATCTATTATCGGTACAAGTCCAGCTGGCAGACAGCGACCGGCAGCGTAAAATGCGCGAAGAAGCGGAATTTAAAGCACTGCAGGCGCAGATCAATCCTCATTTTTTGTTCAACACACTGAACATTATTATGTCTTTTTGCCGCACGGATCCGGATAAAGCCCGTCATCTACTGGGAAATCTAGCGACGATGATGCAACGCAGTTTTGCCCATCAGGGGGACTTTATCACTTTGAACCGGGAACTGGACGGCGTGGAGGCGTATCTGGAAATTGTCAAAGCCCGCTTCGGTAACCGCCTGACCATACACTGGGACATCGATGCCAGTCTTTTGGCCTTGCCCATCCCGTTGCTGTGCCTGCAGCCTTTGGTGGAAAATGCGGTGCAACACGGCCTTTTTCCCAAAACCGATGACTGTATACTGACCATCGCCGCCCACAGCGACGGCGACGCCGCCCTGATCACCATCAGCGACAACGGTGTCGGGATTCCGGAAGAAAAGCGGGCCACACTGTTATCACGCCAAACAGAAGGCATCGGAATGACTAACGTTCACCATCGTTTATTAAGTATTTACGGTCCGGGTTACGGCCTGCACATTGACAGTGATCCTCCCCGGGGCACCTGCGTTTCCCTGCGCATTCCCTGGACAGCATCACCGGCACCGGAACCGGCTGTACAATAAAGAACTGACGGAATAACAAAAAAGAATCGAGGTGCGCCGTGAAGCTGAAAGTTGTGATTGTCGACGATGAACAGCCCATTTGCGATGAGATGGAGTATCTGTTGTCCAAACATTTGGACATGGAAGTAATGGCCAAATTCACCAATTGTCAGGAAGCCGTCCAGTGCATCGTGGAAAAAAATCCCGACGTGGTTTTTTTGGACATCAAAATGCCGGGCATGTCCGGGCTGGAGCTGGCGCACAAACTCAATGTCCTTCGCCAGCCACCGTTTATTATTTTTGTCACCGCTTTTCAGGAACACGCGATCGAAGCGTTCGACACACCGGCCGTAGGATATATTACCAAACCGGTGACCGAGGAAAAACTGGCTCAGGTATTAAATAAAGTCCGTAACTTCACCGCCAAAAGCGCACCGGCCGCCGCTACCTCCATCGGTAAAATCTGTGCCTTGCACAATAACCGAATCATCCCCCTGGACAAAAAAGAAATCGTGTTTGTCTATGTAAAAGACAAAGAGGTATTTATTCGCACCCGCACCACAGAATACTCCGCCATGCCCACGATGCAGGAATTTGAAGAACTGTTGGGTGGCGGCCACTTTCTCCGGGTTCACCGTCAATATATTGTCAACCTCGATGAAGTCCGTGAAATCACACCCTGGTTCCACGGTTCCTATCTCCTGATTATGAATGACACCAAGAAACAGGAAGTACCGGTCAGCCGCAATAAAGTCAAGCAGTTAAAACATCTGTTGGGCCTGAAATAAATCAGAGCCAGAGGAGGAGAGATTCCATGCGCGAAATTATGCCTATGAATTTCCAGACCAAACTGACCGTCGGCGTATTGGCGTTCATTGTTCTCTTCAGCCTGTTGGCCGGCGTACTGGTTATTCAGGATATGAACCAAAAAATCACGGCAACCATCACGGAAAAAGCCAAATCCGACCTGGCCACGGCGCTGCAGATCATCGACTACATGTTTCCCGGTTCCTGGCGGGTGGAAAATGGCGTTCTGTTTAAAGGTGATACCCGGATTAACGACAATAACCAGGTGGTGGATAAAATCCGTGGTTTGACCGATGACACCGTGACAGTCTTTCTGGGGGACACCCGCGTGGCCACCAATGTATTCCGCGACAACCGCCGGGCGGTGGGTACCCAGGCCGCCGATTACGTGGTTGAAACCGTGCTGCACCAGGGCCGCCTGTATCTGGGCGAGGCGGAAGTACTGGGAACCAAGTACCAAACCTGCTATGCCCCCATTCGTGACGCTGGCGGCACCATCATCGGCATGTTTTACGTCGGTGTCTCCCGTCAGACGGTCGATCAGCTACGGCACAGCTTCACCGCCGGCACCGTGTTGTCGGCCCGCATCGCCCTTCTGTTCGCACTGGCCGCCACCTGTTTCATTCCGGTGGACGTTTGGTCCACACCGGTATCCTCCCGCCGGGCCTCCCGCTGGATACTTGGCAGCCGCCGCCAGGAGGAAACTAATCCTCCGCCGGACTAAACCGGAACAGACTTTGGAAAGGCACATATCAAAAACAAAGCCCCCTCGGTAAAATTTCGCCAGGAAATGTTACCGAGGGGGCCTTATTGCACCCAAAACAGTATGAACATTGACTATCCAGCAACACGATCGGCCTGCCGCAGTAGCCACTTCAGCACCGCCGGCACCACCAGCAGAATCGTCAACAGGCGGAACAACTGATACGTGATCACGGTGGACAGATCGGCGCCCACCAGAATGGCCGTCAAACCCATTTCGCCAATACCGCCGGGGGCCGTACTCAGAAAACCGGTGACTACGGAGCATCCGGTCAGCACTGACAATCCATACCCCAAGGCCAGCGAACAGCCCAGAATTCCGGCCACCCCCAGCAACACACTGGGCAGCAGGGCCTTCATCTGCCGCAGATTGTCCAACCGGATTCCCGAGCCCATATACGCCCCCACCAACAGCTGAGCGGCCACCACGATCCCGGCCGGCAGGTGCGGCGCCGGCAAACCAGAGAGCCCGACCGCCGCCGTTCCCAAAACCGGTCCCAGCATAAATGGCGTCGGCAATCGCAACCGAAAGGATATCGCCACGCCCAATACCACCGCCAGCCCAAATATAGCGGTCACTTCCCAGGTTGCGGCCGCCGACTGTCCCAACGCAGCCGCAACATTGACTCCATTGTCACCAGCCAGACCATGCAGCGCCAGAAACGGCACAAAAAACACCACGGATAGCACCCGGATCGTCTGCATAATGGTTACCACCGCCCGGTCGGTACCGGGAATTTCCTCACAAAGCACCGCCATCTGCGATAAGCCACCAGGCACGCTGCCCAGTAGAGCACTGGGCAGGCTGATCCCGGTCTGCCGGGCGGTAAACCAGCCCATGATCAGACTAAACGCTACGGTCAGTCCGGTGGCAGTGGCCATAATCGGCAACTGTCCCCATATTTGCCGCCCGGCTTCCGGGGTAAACGGGCTGCCCATCACGTATCCCAGCGCCACCATGCCGGCCTGACGCAGCTGTATGGGCCAGATTACCGGACGATGCCGGATCTCGCTCCATAAAATCACGGCGGCCATCGGCCCCAGCGTCCAGGGCAACGGCAAATGCAGCAGTGCAAACAGCGCTCCACCGAGCAGCGCAACAATAAATGTCTCCAGAGTTCGCAAAACCAACATCATTTCATGTCACTCCAAGATTCTTAACAAAAAATATTTGAAGCTTCATGATAGCAAAGTATTTCCTGTTTGTCAAACTGGCACCCGGTTTAAAATCGCCGCATAAACCGTTCCATCCGTTCCAGTGCTTCTGTCAGCTGTATCGTCGACGTAGCATAGGAACAGCGGACAAATCCTTCGCCGCTGACGCCAAACGCATCACCGGGAACCAGCGCCACTTTTTCGGCTTTGAGCAACGCTTCGGCAAACTCCAGTGAAGAAAGACCGGTAGCCGCAATGGACGGGAAAACATAAAACGCGCCCTTGGGTTCGAAGCAGGGCAGACCGATCCGTTCCAGTCCCGCCAGCATCAGACGACGCCGATAATTATACTCTGTCACCATTTTACGCATCGGTTCCTCACCACAACGCAACGCTTCAATCGCCGCCACCTGGCCAGTAATCGGCGCACAAAGCATAGTGTACTGATGAATTTTGGTCATCGCGGCGATGAAATCCGGGTTGGCCAACACGTATCCCAGCCGCCAGCCGGTCATGGCGTACGCCTTGGAAAACCCGTTCATCAGCAGCGTCCGGTCTTTCATACCCGGCAGCGAGGCAAAACAGGTATGCTCGCCTTCATACGTCAGTTTGGCGTAAATCTCGTCTGAAACCACAATCAGATCATATTTTTCCGCCAGCCGGGCGATCTTTTCCAGTTCCGGGCGGCTCATCACCGCGCCGGTGGGATTGTTGGGATAACCCAGCAGCAGCATCTTCGTTCTTGGCGTCACCAGCGCCTCCAACTGCTCCGCCGTCACCCGAAATTCATTGTCCAGGCTGGTGGCCACCGGCACCGGTATCCCGCCGGCCAGCGCCACACAGGCTTTGTAAGATACATAGCAGGGTTCCGGCACCAGCACCTCGTCCCCGGGACAGAGCAGCGCCCGCATGGCCAGGTCCAGCGCCTCACTGACCCCCACCGTGACCAGCGCCTCCCGGCGGGGATCATATTCCACTCCGTAATCATCCCGAATGTGCCGGGCAATTTCTTCCCGTAATTCCAGCAATCCATGATTTGACGTATACGTGGTATGACCTCTTTGTAATCCGTGAATACAGCCTTCGCGAATATGCCAGGGGGTGACAAAGTCCGGCTCTCCCACTCCCAGCGAAACCACCCCTTTCATTTCCGCCACAATATCAAAAAAACGCCGGATGCCGGACGGGGGAATGGCCTGTACTGCCGGCGCGATTCTTGCCGCCCAGCTCATGGCGACACCATCAGCCGGCAGTTTTCTTCCCGATCGTCAAGAATGACTCCGGATTCTTTGTATTTTTTCAGCATAAAATGCGTCTCCGTTCCTACCACGCCTTCAATCGTGGACAATTTCGTCGCGACAAACCGGGCTGCTTCTTTCAGCGTACCTCCCTCGATCATCACCAGCAGGTCATAACCACCGGACATCAGATACAGTCCCCGCACTTCGGGAAATCGATAAATTCGCTCGGCAATGGCATCAAATCCCACTTCCCGCTGCGGTGTGATTTTGGCATGAATGAAGGCGGTCACCGCCTCCACGCCGGCTTTTTCCCAGTTGATCAAAGTCTGGTAACGGACAATCACCTTTTCTTCTTCCAGTTGGCGGCGCCGGGCGGCTATTTCCGCCGGCTCCCGTTCCAGCATCACCGCCAGTTGCTCATCGGAGCAGGAATGATTTTGTTCCAATAATTCCAATAATTCCTTAGTAAAGTCACTCATAAAACAGCCTCCTTTGCCCCTTTGTTTCCTATCGGAAAATATAAAAAGGCCCGTCCCTAATAGGGACGGGCCTTGCCCGCGGTACCACCCGAATTAGCGCATTGCGCTCGCTCTTGCCCTGTTAACGCCAGGTTACGGCCCTGCTTACTAATACGTTCAGCCGGCAGCTCCAGGGTGGCTTTCAATAGCTGCGTTTCTGCCGGCTTTCACCTTGCCCGGCTCTCTGAAAAAAAACACAAGCCCTTACTTTCCCCGTCATCGCAAATTCGATATGAATGGGTTGCCGAATATTCAAAGTGTATTGTTGACTATGTTATCACATGCTTTGCCTCCGCACAAGCACTTCATTAACAAAATTGTCATATAT
>DATMYQ010000180.1:0-4320 GCA_035560935.1 Patescibacteria group bacterium
ATACAAATGACTTCTGTGCGGAGTGTTAGTGGGGGAAATGAATAAATTTATTAATATTTTTGATGATGAACATATTTTTCGAATGACCGATGATACCGGAATGTTTCAGCACGCCCGTTTCAGCGTTCCTAATTTACAGGAAGGGTACACGACGGATGATAACGCCCGGGCGTTGATCATGGCCGTGATGCTCTATGAAAAATTACCGAAACCTGCCTATCTTGCTCTAATATACCGTTATCTTGGTTTTGTCCTCTATGCGCAAAATGAAAAGGGCCGATTTCGGAATTTTATGCTCTACAACCGGCAATTCAGAGAAACCGAAGGATCAGAGGATTGTTTGGGCCGCTGCTTATGGGCATTAGGATATACACAGGCCTCCGCCGTGCTGCCGTCAGGAATAAAAGAAGCCTGTCTCGGCGCTGTCAATCAGGCGCTGCCGAATGTTCGTGCTCTTACCTGGCCCCGTAGTCAGGCCTATGCCTTGATTGGCCTTAGTTTTATCAAAAGCCCGGCGATGGATGGTTTGATTTGCGAATTGGCGGATTCTCTTTGTTCCCGCTTTGAGCAGTACACCGGTGATGATAGCTGGCAATGGTTCGAAGACAGTATCACCTACGACAACGCCGTGCTGCCGTGGGCATTGTTTGCAGCGTATAGCCGGCTACAGCAACAACGTCTGCTTTGCGTAGCCAGTCAAAGCATGTCGTTTCTCCATTCCGTTACTTTTAAAGACGGCTTTTTCCGGTCCGTGGGCTGCAACGGCTGGCTGATCCGTGGTGCTGAAGCGGCGTTGCATGACGAGCAGCCGCTCGAAGCCTGTACTACGATGCTGGCATATTTGGCTGCGTATGAAGCTACGGGTGATGCCGCGATGTTCGAACTGGCCAGAAAGAGTTTTGCCTGGTACCAGGGAGACAATTCCCGCGGCGAAAGTTTAATCGATCATGAGACCGGCGGCTGCTACGACGGAATCATGTGTTACGGTCTGAATCAAAATCAGGGCGCCGAAAGCATTGTTTGCTACGCCATCGCCAACCTGGCAATGGCGAAAGCGGAAAATGCGATAAACAGTAGCAATAAATATTCAAAGGCAGCTTGCTGCATCGAAGGAGGCGCTTAAAACAATGAAAATGAACGAAAATAGTCAGGACAAAATTTCCCAAACCTATAAACAACTCAAAAAGATCAGCGTGAGTACCTGGGGTAACGCCAAAGAAAAAACGGAACAGTCTTTGGCGGAATTTAAGGGAACGGTGGACCGGGTAATCAACCGTTTTAAGGCGTAGGTGGCAGCATTGACAGAACCAGGAAGGAATGTGAGTCTCGATGAAAGTCATTATTCTGGCGGGCGGCGGCGGAACACGTCTGTTTCCGCTTTCGCGGACGCGGTTTCCCAAACAATTTCTTAACTTAAATGGTAACAAATCACTATTGCTCCAGACCATTGAACGCTTTTTGCCACTGGTAAAATCATCGGATATGATTATTGTCACCAGTCCGGAATATATTCACCATGTAAAAACGGAGCTTGTCGCCAGCAACGCGATAGAAGCGCATATTTTACTGGAACCGGTAGCTCGCAATACGGCCCCGGCCATTGTATACGCGGCAAGCTACTGTCTTGAAGAATTACATTGTGGGTTGGATGAGGTGCTGTTTGTGACGCCGTCCGACCATGTGATCAATCCTTTGGAAGAATTTGTCGCTAATGTTGAGCAGGCTTTGAAGATGGCTGAACTAGACAAAATTGTAACCCTGGGCGTAGTGCCCGAAAGCCCGGAAACAGGCTACGGGTATATTCAGGCGGGAAAACCATTTGACCACGGTTTTCACGTCGCTTCGTTCCGGGAGAAACCGGACAAAGAAACTGCCGAGTCCTACCTACTAAACGGCGGCTATTATTGGAATTCAGGCATGTTCGCTTTCACTATCGGCCGGTTTATGGCTGAGGTGCGGGAACATCAACCGGACATGTATGTATTGGCCAATGCGGGTTTTACGGCAATGACTCAAAATTTTGTGGAAATGCCGAGCATTTCACTGGATTATGCCGTGGCGGAGAAATCGGGACAGGTAACGATGCTGCCGCTTACAGCAAAGTGGAGCGACATCGGTTCCTGGGACGCCATATATGATGTCCTGGGTAAAGACACTAATGGTAACGCCATACGAGGCGACTGCATGCTGATTGATTGTGCCAATACGTTGATGCTGGGAAGCAGCCGACTCATTGCCGGTATCGGACTCCAGGATCTGCTGGTCATTGAAACGGATGATGTCATCCTGGTGGCGCAAAAGGGCGAATCACAAAAGGTAAAAGAGCTGGTTGCCAAACTTAAAGACGGCAACCGGATAGAAGCAGATGAACACACCACGATCTACCGGCCCTGGGGACATTACACGGTATTGGGTTCCGGTCCGGGTTACAAAATGAAGAAAATCGTAGTGAATCCAGGACAGGTGCTCAGTTTACAAATGCATTACTACCGCAGCGAGCACTGGGTTGTCATTGCCGGTACGGCAAAGGTTACTATTGGCGAGACGGAATCCATGGTGCATGAAAATGAAGGCGTGTTTGTAGCGCAAACGACAAAACACCGGCTGGAAAACCCCGGCCGTTTGCCCCTCGAAATTATCGAGGTGCAAAACGGCCGTTATCTGGGCGAGGATGATATCGTACGGTTTGAGGATCAATATGGCCGGGTCTGAACCTGGTTTGAGGAGGATATAGTATGATCAAATTTGGTACAGACGGCTGGCGGGGAATTATCGGTAAGGATTATACCTTCAATAATGTTCGACTTGTCTCGGAAGGGATTGCCAATTATATTATCGAACGCGGCGAAGCGGACAAGGGGATCGTGATCGGCTATGACGCCCGCTGTTTATCGGGAAAATACGCCGGCGAATGTGCGGCAGTACTGGCCAGCAAAGGTGTGAAGGTATGGCTTGCCGACCGCATTATGCCGACACCGGCCTTGACCTGGCAGGTAAAAGACCGGGCCGCCGCCGGTGGTGTGATGATCACCGCCAGTCACAATCCGGCTAAATATAACGGACTGAAATTTAAGGCCTCCTATGGAGGCTCGGCTTCCAGCGAAATCATGGCGGAGATTGCAACCTACGTTAAAGCGTTGGAAGAGAGCGGCCGTAAATTCCGCAAAGCGGGGGAAACCCCGCCGATTGAATATTTTTCACCGCAAACGAGCTATCTGGAGCATGTTAAGCCGATGCTGGACAAAAAAACAGTAGCCGGTTATAAAGGGAAAATAATATTTGACGTGATGCACGGCGCGGCCATGAGTTACCCCAGAGAACTGGCCAAAGAGTATCAGCTGAACCTGGTTGAAATGCACAGCAAGAATGATCCGTCATTCGGCGGCGTGAATCCGGAACCGATTGAGAAAAACCTGACGGCATTGCGGCAAGTGGTTATAGAACAAAAAGCGGATATCGGGTTGGCGACGGACGGTGACGGCGACCGCATTGGCGCCATCGACGCGGACGGACGTTTCATTAACCCGCATCAGATCATGGCGCTTTTGACCAAATACTTTGTGGAAAAACGCGGCTGGACCGGCGCGGTGGCGCAGACTTTAACGGTATCGGATCTGGTAAAACGCGTGGCGGAAAAGTATCAGCTGAAACATTATGAAACCTTGGTGGGTTTTAAATATATTACCACGCTGATGCTTGGTGAGGACATTTTGATTGGCGGCGAGGAATCGGGCGGGATTGGCTTAAAAGAATATATTCCCGAACGGGATGGATTGTTATTGGGATTTCTTTTGATCGAAATGGTCGCCGCCTACGGAAAAACGCTGGGACAGCTGATCGACGAAATGATGAATGAACTGGGCTGGTTCTACTATGAACGGGTGGACTTGCATCTGGACACGGACAAAAAAGACCGATTAATGCAGACCCTGGCGAGCGGCTCACCGCCGGAACTGAGTAAATGGGGGATATTGTCCTATAATCGATTAGATGGCTGCAAACTGATGCTGAAAGACGGCTGGGTCATGTTCCGCGCTTCCGGTACCGAACCGATTGTGCGGATCTATGCGGAGGCCAATAAACCGGGCCGTTTGCGTGAAATGATGACCCAGGCGGTGGATTACGCCAACGCCGTGTAAACCAAGGACGACCATAGTGTATAATACAGCGTCGCCAAAGCCAGGCGGGGATGGCCGGAGCCGTGCCGAAGCAGCAGTTTCTGCACGGCTTTTAGCAGATAAGTTTCAATCCTATTCCGCTTATAAAATTATGGAAAGAGCGATACAGGACAGTTTAAGAATATTTATGTCAGGCAAAGTG
>DATMYQ010000181.1:0-2667 GCA_035560935.1 Patescibacteria group bacterium
CAATAAAATCATAAGTTACAGACCAACATGACTAGGAGGGTATACAGTATGGCTATTTTATCCGTTGTTGGACAAACTCAGTTTGAAACTGATGTATTAAAAGCAGAAAAACCCGTGGTGGTTGATTTTTGGGCAGCCTGGTGCGGTCCCTGCAAAATGGTGGCGCCGGAGCTGGAAGCCGTAGAGACGGAATATGAAGGCCAAGCGGTGGTGGCCAAGGTGAACGTGGATGAGAACCAGCCGTTGGCCGCCAAGTACAATGTGATGAGCATCCCCACCATGATCTTTTTCAAGGATGGTAAGGAAGCAAGCCGCATCACCGGTTATCGCCCCCGAAAGGATATTGCCCAGGCGTTGGAGAATTTGTTATAAGGTTCTCTGCAGCGCTAGGATATCTGTTACAGATAAGGAAACGCTCCCGGAACAGAAAACCGGGGGCGTTTTTGCGCGAATCAGACCGGCTTAAAAAAACAACCGTTGAGAAAAACAACGGCTGTCGGAAAATTTCCCGAGCAAAAGCAGAGCCGGAACGTAAAAGCAAAATCGCAAAGGAGATGGAACTATTGTCAACGTGGGCGAAAAAAATAGCCGGTCTGCTGGTGGCGCTGGTGTGGATGGCGGCGCTGGTTCCTGGGGCGGCGGCGTCTGCCGATACCGGCGGCGATTCGGTGTTCCTGGAAATTTATTCGATCAATGATTTTCATGGCGCGCTGACCGCGGGGGGGAAGAATCCCGGCGCGGCCAAACTGGCGCAGTACCTGAAAGAATGCAAGCAGGCTGATCCGCAGGGAAGCTTTGTGTTCAGCGGCGGCGATATGTTCCAGGGAACGCCGGAATCCAACATGCTTTATGGAAAAACGGTGGTGGCAATGATGAACGAAATCGGATTCGACGCCATGACGCTGGGTAACCACGAATTTGACTGGGGCCTGGATGTGCTGAAGGAACGCATTCAGCAATCGAAATTTCCGGTGATTGCCGCCAACGTGCTGGACAAAACCACCGGGAAACCCTTTGCGCTGGTCAAGCCCTATGTTTTACTGAAAAAACAGGGCGTTACCGTGGGCGTCATCGGGATGGCCACGCCGGAAACCGCCTACAAGGCCAGCCCGCGTCTGCTGGCCGGGCTGGAATTCGCTGATCCGGCCCGGATCGTGGAGCAGCTGCTACCGGAACTGAAAGCCCAGGGAGCCGATATTATTGTGGTGCTCTCGCATTTGGGCAGCCATCAGGACAAGGGCGAGGTCGGGGGAGAAGCCGCGGAACTGGCGAAGTCGGTAAGCGGCGTGGATCTGATCATCAGCGCTCACGAGCACCGGCTGGTGGCGGGGGAAGTGAACCGTATCCCGGTGGTGCAGGCGGGTTATAACGGCCGGGCCGTGGCAAAAACGACGCTGGAGTATTCGCCGGCGCAAAAAAAAGTCATTGACGCCAAGATGGCCATTATTGAACTGCCCTTTGACGGCCTGACCCAGGATGCCGCGGTTCAAAAACTGGTGGAACAGGCGGAACAGGAACTGGCGCCGGTGAAAAACGTGGTGCTGGGGAACACTGTGAACGGACTGGAGCATGATCGCAGCCGGCTTTCCGTGCTGGGACAGTGGGCCACCGATGCCATGCGTCAGGCGTCCCAAGCGGATATTGCCTTTTTAAATGGCGGCGGCTTGCGAACGGGCATTGCCGCCGGGAATATCACCATGGGGAAATTATATGAAGTGTCGCCCTTTGACGATACATTGATCACGCTGGATCTGACCGGCGAACAAATTAAAGCGGTGCTGGAATACGGCATACGGAACGCCAATATCGGCATGGTCCAGTTTTCCGGGCTGCAGGTGAATTACGACGCGTCCCTGCCCCAGGGTCAGCGGGTAACGGCCATGATCCTGAGCAGCGGGATGAAGCTGGCGGCAGAAAAGAAATATCGGGTGTGCATCAATAATTTTATGACGGAAGGCGGCGACGGATTTACCATGTTTAAATCCGGAACCCATATTATTGACACGTTTATTCCGGTGCGGGACGCTTTCCGGGACGCGGTGAAGAAGGCGGGCGTCATCGACTTTGACGGCGATCAGCGCCTGCTGGAAGAACACGGGCCGGGGATGGAGCAAAAGCCGGCGGCGTAAAAAAAACGGTGCAAAAGAAAAAGTCCGTGCTGCCTGTGAAGGCGGTACGGACTTTTAGCGATTTACTTCCAGCAGCCTATTTCGCAGCCAGTGCATTCAGCCGGCGGGCGAGACGGGATTTTTTGCGAGCTGCAGCATTTTTATGGATAACGCCTTTGGCGGCAGCTTTATCAATCGTGCTTGTAGCTTCTACAAGGAGGTTCTTAGCCTCATCTGCTTTTCCGGCTTCCACCGATTCAACAAACTTCTTAGCAGCGGTTTTCAGAACCGATTTAACCGGGAAGTTGCGGGAACGCCGTAGAGCGTCGGTTTTTACGCTACGTTCGGATGATTTAATATTCGGCAAGTGATTCACCTCCTTATTTCATGTTACCTGCAATATTTTAGCACGCAATGTAATAAAATGCAAGCAGTATCCTGACTATATTTAGAAAAGAGACGAGCTAAGGCAAGATATTCCGCCGGGACGAAGCGGGAAAAGCTAAGACTTGCGTCAAAGCGGACGCGAATGATATAATCTAGTGATATATAGAGTATC
>DATMYQ010000182.1:0-46791 GCA_035560935.1 Patescibacteria group bacterium
AGCTATTATTTATTTATAACTCCTTTCTCTTTTTCACCTCCCTGCAATAAACTCTCGATTTGTCCATTTTTCTCGGTATATCACAGCATTTCAAATTGATTATGTCGAGCCTGATCGGAACTCCAAGGAGACCAAGAGGACCCCAAGGGACGTTCACTCCCCATCCCTCACACCGTTCTCATCTCCAAAAAACACCGGTGAACTCCCGCATCTTTTCCTTACCCGTAACAGTCTCCCTTATACACCTCGCGGACATGCCAGGAAACATATTCCGCGCCTGATACGACGCCTCTGCCGGCATGCGGATGCACTGTCCTTTGAAGCGCAGCAGCCATTCCTGCAGTCCGGTGCTGCCATTGGCGTACCGGGAAACCCGGATGTCGCGTTCCGGGCCCAGTGTGAATGCGCCGAGATCGAACAGCTTCTGATGAAGCGAGCAGACCGCCATCAATTCCTGGTGGCTGCCGATCGCTTTTTCCATACTGTCACCTGCTTTGAGCGATGCTTATCGACTTCTCATGAGCCAAAGCACCGGAGACTGTCCCAGGGGAACTGCCTAGCAGCCTGCCGTCGCAGGATCACTTTCCCCTCACAGCTTTTGCCCGGATGGTTCCTGCGCTGTCACAGAGGTTGTGTTTACTCTGCATTGCCGGGGCTTTCATTCTTCCGCTCAACCAAACCCTGCTTTTATTCATTTTGCCTTTATCTTACAAAATCCTGCAAGGATTTTCTAAGAAACCCGTTCACAGCCTCTAATTTGATAAAAAAATCACCTGCTTCGCCTTTTGAACGCGTTTCTTAGCATCCACAGGCGGCGCAGGTATTTTTTTATTAGTTGCCCGGTGGCTCAACCCCGCCAGCAACACAGCAGGGAACTCTACTTCATCGGCATCGCCGTTTTCCTGTTGTCGTATTGATTACGCTATATTGCGTACGATGGCGCTTCGTTATTTTACCAGTCGCTAGCCTTTGTACTGTCCGGGCGAAATGCCGAACTTTCTTTTGAAGCTCTTATGAAAATGACTTTGGTCGCAAAACCCGGTTTCCTGGGCAGTTTCCGCCAGCGGTTTTCCGGCGGCGATCAAATCCGCCGCTTTTTTCAGCCGCACTTGCAGTTGATAGGTATGGGGTGGCACGCCAATTTCTTTGGTGAACACCCGTGATAAATGAAATGGACTGAGTCCGGCGACACCAGCCAGGCACTCTAACGATACATTTTCGCTGAAGCAAGTTTGCAGGTATTCACAAACCCGGGATACAGGAGCGCGTTCGTCGCCCAATGAGGCCAGCGCCAATCCCTGCCGGGAATAACCGGCGTATAGCTCTGCGAGGATGCCCAGCAGGGTTGTTTCTTTTTCCAGCCGGGAGGAGGAATCCGCCAGTTGCCTGTGCAGGTGAAAAACCCGCCGGGCTAGATCCGGGTTGTTGATAACGGGTTCCAGCAGTGGCAGACACTCCTGCTCCTGACCGCCGATCTGCGTCAGCAGGGCGCGGAGAAACGCCGGTTCAATCCGGATGGCGCGGCTGGAATAGACGCAGCCTGCCGCCGCCCCGCCGCTGTGAGTCTCATCGACGTTCACCACAACGATGCTGCCGGGCGTCACGTAATATTTGCCTGCTTTAGTTTCGTGTTCACCGACCCCTGCTTCACAGACTCCCAGGCTGAAAACCCAATGAACGTGCCGGGAAACCTGCCGGGCAACACTGGTACCCCGGTATAGCTCCAGATCAGGCAACTCTTTTAGCCGGGAAAATTGTATTTTCTCTTTCATTCTTTATCACCCGCCTGATTTTCAATGGTTGAAATTCATTCACGCCGGCAAGACAGCAAGAAAGTACAAGAGGAACTCCTCCGACCCCGTTACAATAAAAGGTAAATCATGATTTTTATTATACTCGAATGATACCCAATGCAGCAAATCGGACCGGAAGAAACTACCGGTCCGGTTTCCGATTCGGAGGAATGAAAATGCAAGCAATAAACAAGCGAAATGGTGTCAATTTTCTGGTCGCCTACCTTTTATCGGCTTTTGGCTATGAATTTATCTTTTTTGGCATGACCATCTATGTATACCAGGTCAGCCAAAGTCCGTTCAAAGTGGGCATCTTCGCCGCTTTGACTTTCCTGCCCCGGCTGTTTGCCTCGTTTTCCGGCATTGTCATTGACCAATACAGCCGAAAAAAAGTCTTTGCCTGGGTTGCCGCCACCACCGGCTGTCTGACCGCTCTGTTGTCCCTCAGTTCCAGTATGGCCTGGATCTATCCGGTCTGGCTGCTTATTTCCGTTTTTCTGACTTTTATCTTCAATGTCCGGACAGCACTGATGACGGAAATCATGACCCAGGACCATTTTTTGCGGGGCAATTCACTGGTTTTGGTTTTGCTAAATGCAGCGAAGGTGAGCGCGCCTGTTTTAGCGGGCGGCGTCAGTGCCGCCTTCGGCGTAACATCCCTGTTTTACTGTACTGGCGTTATTTATGTACTGGCAGCCTTGTTCTGCGCCGGCATCCGGTTGGCACAGACAACCCCGGCGCCGAAAAAGCGCGGGGCATTGTCCGATCTGAAGGACGCGCTGCAATATATAAAAGCCAGCCCGGATGTCCGGCGACTGATTTCCATCGGGATCTTATGGCGGCTGTTTATTGGTTTGCAGGTCTCCCTGTTCGTCATCTATGTGAAAACCTCGCTGTCGGGAAATGATGCCGACTACGGAATATTTATGACCACCATTGGCGCCGGCAGCATTGCCGGCAGTGTGCTTGGTCCGTGGCTGGTGAAAAGGATATCCTGTTCACGGGTCCTATTTTGGGGGCTGTCGCTTCACTACGGGTCCTTTATCCTGCTTGGTTTCCTCCACGAATTATACGCCGCCCTGATTCTCATTTTCTTCAGTTACATGATATTTTACGCCACGCTCGTCCAGCTGCACTCGCTGCGGGACAAAAGCACGCGAACGGATATGCGGGGCCGGGTCTACGGCTCGGTGACAGCCGTCCTGACCCCTCCAGCCATCCTGTCCATGCTGGCAGGAGGCTATCTGGCCAACCAGTTCGGCGCTGAAAATGTTTTGATCGGCGCAGGCGCTTTGGCTTTAGGCAGTTTTTATCTGCTCCATCTGCTGAGTTACTTTTCTTCCGCCAGGGTCAGCGGCTTGCCCGCCGCATTGGCAAAGGAGAATGATGAACAATGAGTCCAAGCGCCTGGCGGGGCGACGGATTCGCCATAGCCGCCACTTTCATATGGGGAGTCAACTATCCTATGGTAAAGCTGGTGCTGCAAACCGTCCCGGAAAGCCGGTTCATGCTGATCCGCTTCGTCGTCAGCGCCTTTTTGCTGGTCGGATATTTGTGGATCAGCAAGGAAGGCGTCCGGGCAAAGAAAAGCCACTGGGGACACATACTGATTCTGGGATTATTGGGAGTCGGGCTTTATAATATTCTCTGGACCTGCGGCATTCACCGGACCACCGCCGCCAACGCCGCGCTGCTGATCTCCACCTCGCCAATTCTTACCGGCCTTTATTCCCTTGCCGCCGGGCAGGAAAAAGTTCACTCCGGCCTGTGGGCCGGAACGTTTTTGGCTTTTGGCGGCGTTTGTCTGATCATTAGCAGTACTCCGGGGACAGAATTTAGTTTTGATTCGACAGCCTTTACCGGAAATTTTCTGGTTCTGTGCGGCTCCGCTTTGTTTTCCCTCTATGCCGTCATCGCCAAACCGCTGCTTCACCATTATTCGCCGGTGAAGCTGACCACCCTGGCCATGATCGGGGGGCTTCCCGTAATGGCGTTTTACGATTTTCTGCAGGGCCCCGAGGTTTCCCTGGCCGCGCTTCCGCCGTCCGTGTGGCTGGAAACCGGTTTCATTATCCTGGCCGGTACGATCGCCGCGTATGTGCTTTGGTACAAAGGCATCCAGCAAACCACTCCGCTGAAAACCGCCGTCTTTCACTATATTGTCCCAGTGACCAGCATGGTTCTGGGCGCCGTCCTGCTGGACGAGCCCGTAACTCCGGGGCAGGTTCTGGGGGCGCTGTCGGTTTTCCTGGGGCTCATGGTTTCAAAATAAAGAGGGGCAATTGAGGAAAAAGCGCCGGCATGCTGCCAAGGCGCTTTTTCTGGATTCTGTTATTTTTTCTGGCATCGGCAGACGAGATTCCCCTTCCAGCCTATTGATCCGCTGGCTTCGTCAATGTCACTTTTTCCTGGGCAGTCACTTCCTGGGCCGTATCCCGCGCTTCCTGAGGAATCTCTATTGAAACGGCCTGGTTGTATTTGGAATAGTTCACCTTCAGAGTCAGGGTCGCCTTTTTGATGAAATCACTGATTTCTTCCCGGTCCTTGGCCGGAGCCATGTTCAAAAACAGGCCGGCGCCTTTGTGGATCGGATCGGTGAGATCCATTTCGGTTTCTTTCACCAGTTTGCTCGCTTTGTCGACTTTTACGGTGTATTTGATATCGCCGGCGGCCAGCAGGGCCATCCGGATCAGCGCCGACGCCTGTTTGATCTGGTCTGCCTGGAGCGAATCTTCCGTTTTTTGCGCCTGCAGTTGAACAGTGGCCGCAATGGTATCGCTGAGCTTCATGGTATCCAGGGTAATTTCCAGGGATTTGTAGGCAGGTGTTTCCTGGATCGTTTTCACCGATTTTATGAGTTGCAGCATTTCTTCCAGCGTGGCTGCCTTCTCCGCTTCCGAAGGCACTTTGCCCAGAACCGGGCCCACCGGCACCGTCTGTTTCACCCATTGGCCGTCGTGAAGCATGTACACCACCAGGTTTTCCTGATCGGCTTCGCCGCACTGCTGCACTTTGAACTGGGTTTCTTTGCCCAGCAGGTCATGATAGACCAAACTGAGCTCCTGGCTGAATTTCAGCGGTTTATCACGCAGATCGCCACTGGCGCCCAGCTGCACATCGCCCATCGTGCTGTCGCCTTTGATCGCCACATCATAATGCACGCTGCTAATGCCGGCCATGTTCTTATACACGTCACGCAAATAGGCCCGGTCCGCCGGATTTTCTTCCGCCCGCACAGCGGGGCTGTACAATACCACCAGCAGCAGACCCCAGAGAACAGCAGGCTTCCAGTTAATCGGTTGTAAAAATTTCCGCATATCACCACATACCTCCATGAATAAATTCCATTAATTTCACATAATTCTAACACAAAGTATTTATACCCTTTTTCGTTCAGGATGTCAACAAAACAGCAAATCATCATGCATTGATTTTAAAAAAGAAAAAACTTCGCAGACCACATTGTATACTTTTGGATAGTATCAAAAAGAAATGATTTCTCGTATGATAGGAAGAGGTGATTAGATAGCCCGTTTTCATCATCAGCGGGCTGCATATTTATGATGATGTAGGATATATCATCACAGGAAAGGGTGAATGTATTTATGAAAAAAATGCTTCTGACAGCCATTTTGTGTTTCGTTTTTGTGGGGATGCTGGGTTCCGTCGCCTCGGCGGGCAAGGTGGACTGGAAAACCACCGAGGTGTATGAGGAAATCGGTTCCATCTACATCAAAGGTTATTTCACCAACAATATGCCCGACAAAGTGATAGACCGGATTAACTGGTTTCAGCCGAATCTGACGATAACACTCTCCAACGGTTCCACGATTTTTCTGGATGAAATCGCCGACTACAAACAGGATTGCTGGATTGAACCCGGCGACCGTTCCGATATTATGTGGTTCCGGATCGCCGGCACTAATATGAATTGGAGCCGCTGGAATACCCGGCCCCAGTACAATTATCATTTCATCACGCCGGAAGGCTGATTCGCTTCCCCCCGGAAAAAGCAAGTCCCCTGCGCCGTATATACGGTTCAGGGGCTTGTTTTTTTCGGCGACCACGATACCCGCCGCATTTTTTCCTCCGTTCACGCTTTATTCGTCCGCACGGAAACTTTATTAACGCTTTCCTGCAGCTTAATCACCGCGGAAATATCCTCCTGCCCTAAACCGGCGGCCCGGGCCTGCTCATACACCTGCTGCACCACGTTGGCCAGCAGCAGCGGCATCCCGGCGTCCTTGCCGCTTTGCACCGCCAGTTCCAGATCCTTGTATTGCAGATCGATGGTGAATCCCGGCGCAAAGTTCCCTTTCAGGACAAAATTCGGCATTTTGGCCTTTACGGCGTAACTACCGCCGGAGCTTTCACTGATGACGTCATATAGGATCTGCGGCGACAAACCCAGCTTGACGCCCAGCGTAAATGCCTCGGCCGCCGCTGCCATGTTGGCCGCCAGCAGCAGGTTGTTGACCAGCTTCACGGCGTCGCCCGCACCGCAGGCGCCCACATGCTGAATTTTTTGCCCCAGGGTCTGCAGGACCGGCCGGTATTGCTCGACCACTTCCGGCCGCCCCCCTGCCATAATGGTCAGGGTTCCCTCGGTGGCGCCTTTGACGCCGCCGCTGACCGGAGCATCAATGTACTCCACACCCCGTTCCGCTGCCAGAGCGGCCATTTTCCGCGTGGTGACCGGAGCCACGCTGGACATGTCAATAATGCAGAAGCCCGGCCGGGCTCCGGCCAATACGCCCTCTTCCCCGGCCACCACCTTCTCCACAACGGAACCGTTGGGCAGCATCAGCACAACTGCATCCGTGATTTCGGCGACAGCCCGGGCGTTGATTCCCGTATGCGCCCCCGCCGCGACCAGTTCGGCCACGGCCTCCGGATTAACATCCGTAACCGCCACAAAGCAGCCGGTTTTCAGTAAATTGCGGGCCATGGGCTTTCCCATGGCACCCAGCCCGATAAAACCAATTTTCATTTGTCGCTCCCCCCGCTGTTTCTTGTTGATCCCCATGCCCGGCACAGTCCGCCAGGCACCATATCCATCCATTCACCCACAAATAGAACGGCTCCCCGGATGATGTTGCCCGCCATCAGTTCCCGGGCTTTTTCCATGCCGCCGGCCAACGCCCGCTGTTTTTTTTCGTTCGAGAGCGCCGGAACCGCAACCGTCACCCAATGGCCGCGGATGTCGGTGTCCGGATCAATATCCTCCGCCCGCCGCCGCAGAATGCCGTCGTCGTCCACATTGCAATGGTTGGCGATCAGCGTCGCACAGCTGTCGGCGACCCGGGCCGTTCCTGCCAGTACGGTCACCGAGCTGGCAATGCCTTTGGTCAGGCTGCGGCCTCCCAGGCCGCTGGTGGCCACGCCGCCAATGCCGTCTTCCGCCGCCACTTCCACGGTATGCGTGAATTGGATCGCATCAATAGCCGGCAGAATACCCACCCGGGTTTTTTCCCCGGGCCGCAGGCGAATGGCAACATCCCCGCCGTTATTGACGAGGACTTTGGTGGCACCGCGCTGCTGCAGGTATTCCGCTGCCAGATCGGCAAAGCTGCCCGCCACCGCCGCCATCGGAGTCAGACTAGCGTCCCTGGCCGCCCGTACGCCTTCCAGCATATAGCGCAGACTGATGGGCAGACGGTCCTCCTCCGGAATCGTGTCCGCCGGTCCTTTGGCCGCCGGCAAAAAAGCAGCCAGTTCCGTCAGCCGCTCCATGCTGTACTGGGCCGCTTCCAGCAGTTCCTCCCGCATCGGCCGCTGCTCCTGCCAGGCGCTCAAGGTCATTTGCATAGGACCGTAATCCAGGAAAATCTGATGATCCGCCAACCGGGTGATCATGATTCCACGTCATTCCGGAGGCGGCTTTTCAGTTCAGCCAGCGGCGTAATCGCCGACAAATGCCCGCCGATTTCTTCATACACCCGGAGCGGCATGGTATATTCCACCGGCGCCACCGTGGCCGGTGTGGGGACCCAGGAAAACCCTTTCGGTACCACCCGCTCCACGTCCACCATGAAGTTGATGCCGCCGCCGGGCAGAATGTATGTGTCCGCTCCGCCGATGGTCAGCCGGGCTTTGCCCTGGTGAACCGCCTGGGTTACCTTCAACGGATGCACCGCCACGCCGGCCCGGGCGCTGCCGCCCACGCCGCCGGTATACAGCACCGACACCCGCGCCTGTTCGCAATTGTCCGCGATGGTGCTGACAGCCTGTTTCGCCGGTTCCGTCAACGGGATTTCCAGCAGTTCCCCGTCTTCCCGGAGGCGAAACATCGCTGCTTTTTGCCCGGTGGTTTCCGTCACCAGAAGGGTCATGCCCGGTTTGGCCACCGTCATATCCACCTCCCGAACCGCCTGCCGGGGATCGAAGATGTCGGTGCCGCCCCAGCCAGCGCCGGGTTCTCCAAAATAGCGCCCTCTTGTGCTTTTCCGGGCGTTGGGAACAACGCCGCTCCAGGAAAGACCCACCTCGGCTCCGGCCAAATGCTCCGACAGCAGTCCCACCACATGGTGATCCAGAATGATGGCTTCGTCCACCGCCGTCTTCAATACGGCGGCAAACATTCCAATGGTGGCGCTGCCGCAGCCCACCCGCATTTTCACATCCGCCACCCCGTTGACGACCGGCGGTTTTCCCGCCTGCAGGGTCATCGGTCCGCCCCCTTCAACGTTCAGGGTCACTTCCTGCCCATTGGCAAAATCGACAATGGTCCGAGCCACAACAAACCCGTCTTTTCCGGTCAGCAGGTTGGCGCCGCCGATGGACAGCATTTTAGAGCCGTATTCTTCCGTATCCACCATGCCGACGATTTTTCCGTTCCGCCGGATCTTGCTCCCCTCTTCACCGACGTGCAGGTTGGTGTCGATCTTTACCTTGACGCCGCTGTAACTTAAGGGCGCTTCGGTGACCACCGTGACCACCTCCACGTCGTCGACCACATCCATCACAATGTGCGGCGCCGGCCGGCAGCAGGGATAGTTGGTTCCGGCGCCCACTGCGGTGATCAGCGGTCCGTCCGGGCGTCCGTCCAATTCAAACGGACGGTTGCGCACCAGGATACCGTTCTCGTTGGTATACCGGCGGCAGGCGCCGCTGAAGCCGGGCTTCACCTCACACTGCACCGGGCAGGAGGTGCACCGGATAGCAGCGGCGGCCATCTCTTCATTCTTTCGAACGGCCTGGAGCGGGCAGACCCGGCTGCAAATCCCGCAGCTCACACAAGCTTCCTGAATGACCGCCAATTTTTCCGCCAGCTGAATGGCCTGATGAGGACACTCTTTCGCACAAAGTCCGCAGCCTTTGCAGCGTGCTGTTTCCACAACCATCGCCACGCTCGTTCACTCCTTCCGTCCCTTTCGCTATTGAATCCGGCAGGTCCTGGCAGCCGGCGGCGTGTTGCGGCTTTTATTCACACGAATCACGCCATCGACCATCACCAGGGCAATGCCGGGAATATCTCCGGCCGCGATGGCCTGCGCCGCTGTTTTCCCCACGGACCCCAGCGGGGCATCCATAATGACCAGATCAGCCTCTTTCCCGGGCGCGATCAATCCGCATTCCAAACCAAACACCCGGGCGGTGTTGCCGGTGGCCATAGCCACTGCCTGGGGAACGGGAATGCCGGACAACGAAGCCAGCTGGCACAGGGTCCGCAAAATGCCCAGCGGAATCACTCCGGTACCGGATGGCGCATCATTGCCCAACACCACCCGTTGCAGTTCATTTCGCTCCGCCAGCTTCCGTACCAGCAGGTCGGCGATTTTAGGATTGCCGCACTGGACAATCTCCAGCGGCAGCTGGGTTTCCTCCACCAGCCGCCGCACCTCTTCCGGTGAGATGGCGGTGGGGCCGCCATTGGCATGGGAAACCAGCGTGGGCGAAACCGCCATGACATCGGCCGCCGTTACTGTGGAGCTGCTGGGGATCGAAGTTCCGCCGGTATGCATGGCTATTTTCATGTTGTATTTTTTGGCCCAGTCCACCATTTGCCGGGCCTCTGCCGGATCTTTGACGCTGCCCAAACCCACTTCACCCACCAGCCAGACGCCCTCTTTCGCCATCTCAGCGAAATCAGCCTCCACCAGCCCCTTTTCCAGAATGACTGCCCCAGCATGGACCTTCAGGCCGGAAGAACGTAAGTTGGCAAAGGATTTATGCCCCAGCACCGCCAGCGCCTTGACTCCGGCCGGATCTTTCGGACGGCCCGGAGTATGGGGTTCGCCGGCGGAAATGAAAGTGGTCACGCCACCGTGCAGAGCGCTGTCCAAAAAGTCCTGGGTTTTCTGCCGGGGTGTATAATCGCCAATCACCGGATGCACATGAGAGTCAATCAGCCCTGGTGTCACCGTCATGCCGCCAGCATCCACCTGCTGATCCACGGTATACCGGTCCAGCAGCCCGGCGCCGCCGGAACAAACAATTCTGCCGTCCTGCAGAATTAGGGTATCATCGGAACTGACCGGACACGCCAGGTCTCCGGTAAAAAGTTCTCCGATGTGGGTTATCGCTATGGTCACCATACTTTCCATCTCCTCATTCTCTTTGATCGTTCAGCTGTCTGCGGCAGGTTTCCAGAGCCCGGCGCGTCAGCACTCCGGCTATCTGTTTCCGGTATGCCGCTTCCGAACGAACGTCGTCAATGGGGTTGACGGCGTCGGAAACCAGCTGTGCCGCCTGGGCAATCGCCCCGTCTGACAGGTCCGTTCCCTTGAGATGATGTTCCGCCGCCGTCATCCGCCGCACCGTCGCCGCCACGGCCCCCAACGCAATCCGCGCTTTCACAACAGCGCCTGCTTCCATTTCAATCAGGACAGCGGCATTGACCACCGAGATGGACAGTGCCTTGCGCTTGCCCATTTTCTCAAAGGCAGCAGCCTGGCCGGCTGGCCGGATCGCCAGGGAGAAACCGGTGATCAGTTCACCTTCCTCCAGCACCGTCCGGCCCGGCCCCTGAAAGAACTCTTTCAGCGGCCGGCGGCGGCGTCCGTCGTATCGCGCCAGCTCTACCACCGCTCCATAAGCCAGCAGCGCCGGCAGGGTATCACCGGCCGGCGAAGCGTTGCCGACGTTGCCGCCGATGGTTCCCCGGTTGCGAATCTGCGGCGACCCCACCTGCGACGCCGCGCCGGCCAGCGCCGGCGCCAGTCGGGAGATCGCCTCCGCACGACAGATTTCTGTGTGCGTCACTGCGGCGCCAATCCGGAGCAATCCCGCCTCTTCACGAATCGTCCGCAGCTCCGGCAACTGGCTGACATCCAGCAATAGTCCCGGCTGCAGCCGTCCCAATTTCATCCGCACCAACAGATCGGTGCCGCCGGCCAGCAAGTGGCAGTCCGGATTTTCCCTCATCAGCCGGAGGGCTTCCGTCAGCTGCGGCGGCTTTACATATTGATAGGCGTTCATACCGTATCCTCCTCCGCCGCGATGTTTCCATCCGGCCATTCCTTTTGAGATTCCAGCGCCCGCAGCACCTTTTCCGGGGTCAGCGGCAGGGAATGGAGCCGGATTCCGGTGGCGTGCCAAAGCGCATTGGCAATGGCCGAGGCCGGCGGCACCAGGGAAGTTTCTCCCAGACCTTTGGCGCCAAAGGGTCCCGTATCCACCTTTTCCTCCACGATAATGGAATCAATCGGCGGCACGTCGAGGGCCGTGGGAATCAGGTAGGTGGCAAAAGACGGCGTCTGAATGCTGCCGTTATTTTTTTTCATCTCTTCATACAGGCCATAGCCAATACCCATCAGGGTACCGCCCTCAATCTGTCCCTCCACGTGCAGCGGATTCACCGCCTGGCCGACGTCGTGCGCAGCGGTCACTCTCAACACTTCGATCTCACCGGTTTGGGTGTCCACCGCGATTTCCACCGCCTGACTGCCAAAGGAATAGACCTCATACGGAATGCCCTGCCCGGTTTCGTCATCCAGCGGAACGGTGGACGGATTATACCAGCCGTGTCCGATAGTCATAACTCCTTTGCCGCGACACCGGGCCACCAGTTGCTGCACCGTGACGCCGGAAGGTTTTTGGTCTACGTACAGGCACTTCTCCTTCAGAAGGAGGCGCTCCACCGGAACGTCCTGCCAGAGGGCTGCTTCCTTCAACAGCACGGTTTTCACACTGCGGGCGGCTTCCAGTGTGGCGTTGCCGGAGATGTACGTCTGGCGGCTGGCGGAAGTGGCTCCACCGTCCGGCGTGACGCCGGTATCGGCGGAAATCACCTTGATGTCCTGAAAATCCAGTCCCAATTCTTCCGCCGCAATCTGAGCCAGAATGGTATTGGAACCCTGCCCGATGTCGGCGGCGCCCACCATCAGATGCGCACTGCCGTCCTCCATCAGATCCAGAAAGGCACCCGCCGGGTTGGGCTGACCGGTGTTGCCGACACCGTAATACATGCAGGCCAGGCCCACTCCTTTTTTGATATGGTCCGGCAGTGCCTCATTCTTCCGGGCTGAAAGCAACGTTTCATAGGCCGGAATCAGCGTATCGCCCAGACTGCCCTCAATGTCCAGCACCTGGCCGGTCACCGTGACGCTGCCTCTTCTCAGGCTGTTGCGCAGCCGCACCTCCAACGGAGAGATGCCTGCCTTCTCCGCAATCCGGTCCATCTGCTGCTCATAGGCAAAAGAAATCTGCGGAACGCCGAAGCCGCGCATGGCACCGGCGGTCGGGTTGTTGGTATATACTGTATAGGCATATATCCGCGCGTTCGGCACCTCATAGGGACCGGCGGCGTGAACCGCCAAGCGGGTAATGGGCGCCGGTCCGTACGAAGAGTAGGCGCCGGTATCTCCCACCACCTGAACGTCCACCGCCAGCAATTTACCGTTCCGGTCGGCGGCGGTACGGTAACGGATCCGGCAGGGATGACGTTTGGAAGAGGCAATGAACGATTCCTCCCGTGTGTAAACCAGTTTTACCGGCCGCCGCGTTTTCAGGGCCAGTAGTCCCAGATGGATCTGCACCGACACGTCCAGCTTCCCGCCGAAGCCGCCGCCGGTCGGTGCCTGAACCATCCGCACCCGGCTTTGCGGCAGCGCCAGATTCCGGGCAATCTCCCGGCAGTCGAAATGCGTGTTCTGGGTGGACGCCTTGATCACCACCACGTCCTCATCCAAGTATGCGATTCCGGCTTCCGGTTCAATATAAGAATGCTCCTGCATCTGTGTCTGATATTCCCCTTCGACGACAATCTCAGCCCGGGCAAATACCTCGTCCGGATGACCCCGGAGAATTTTCCGCAGCGCCAGAATGTTGCTGTCGCCATGGATTTTGGGCGAGTCGTCCTGCATGGCCTCCACCGGATCGAACACCCCCGGCAGTTCTTCCATTTCCACCTCGATCCGTTTGATGGCCTCCGCCGCGATGGCTTCCGTTTCTGCCGCCACCACCGCCAGCGGATCGCCGATTTTCCGGATTTTATCCGATACCAGTACCGGCTCATCTTTAAAGATAATCCCGTGTCCATTGGGTCCGGGTACATCCTTCGCCGTCAAAACAGCGTGTACTCCCGGCAGCGCTTCAGCCCGGGCTGTATCCACCCGGATCACCCGCGCATGGGGAACGGTGCTGCGCAGCACCTTGGCGTGCAGCATTCCCGGCATTTTGAGATCCGCGCTGTAACGGGTCCGTCCCAGTACTTTGTCCAGTGCGTCTTTACGGATTACCGATTTTCCTACTACAGATAATTCTGCCATACCCGTTACTCCCTTACTGTCCCGCTTTCATTTTTGCCGCCCGTTCAATGGCGTTGGCGATTTTGACATATCCGGTACAGCGGCACAGATTCCCGGAAATCGACTGCATAATATCATCCCGGCTCGGCGTCGGGTTCTCGTCCAGCAAAACTTTGGCGGACAGCAGCATTCCCGGCGTACAAAAACCGCACTGCACCGCCCCCTCGTCCAGGAAGGCCTGTTGCAGCGCATCCAGCCGATCGTAGTTTCCCAGGCCTTCAATGGTCACCACGTCTCTTCCATCCAGTTGCGGCGCCAAAACCAGGCAGGAATTGACGGTTTTCCCGTCGATGATAATGGTGCAGGCGCCGCAGTCTCCTTCGCCGCAGCCGATTTTGGTGCCGGTCAGGTCCAGGTCTTCCCTCAATACATCCACGGCCCGGCGATCTGCCGCCACTTCCAAAGAAATTTCTTTTTGATTCAGCGTAAACTGAATGGTTATTTTTTTCGGCATCGGCTTTTGCCCTTCCTTATGTTTTATTCTTCCTGAAACAGCCGGTTGGATACCGAACTGATTTCCACCGCAACTTCACCCAGCATCTGCACGGCGGTGGCTACTTCCGCCGCCGCTTCGGCAATCTGCTGGATATTACTTACAATGTCTCCCAATTGCGTTCCCAGCAGTTGGCTGTCACTTTGCAGCACATTCAGTGAAGACCTGATTTCTTTGGCCGAGTCCCCGCTGGTAGTGGCCAGCCGGCGGATCTCATCGGCCACCACGCTGAACCCCCGCCCCAGCGCTCCGGCCCGGGCCGCTTCAATAGAAGCATTCAGGCCCAGCAGGTTGCTTTGTTTGGCAATATCGTAGATCACCCGGATCACATCATCCGTCTGGTTAACCATCCGGTCGGTCTTGGCGGCGGACTCCTTCAAAAGCATTCCCGCTGCCGCCAATTCCTGGGTCTGAGCGGAAATTTCCTCGATATTTCCGGAAAGCACACCTAGGCTGGAGGAAATTTTTTCCGCCGACTGGCGCAGCAGATCCTCCACCGCCACCGATTGTGTCACCGCGATGGACCCAATGACCTGCCGGTTTTCGTTCCACACCGGCACAGCCATACTCCGGTACGGTATACCGTAAATCTGTTTGTCCACCAGCGCCACAATCCGGCGCTGTTCATGGATAGCCCGGTAAATGCCCATGCCCGGAGCCAGCAAATCGCCGGCCCTGCACTTCAGATCCAGATCGGACGCCGGCGCGTACCAAAGAATCTTCTCACAATCCGTGAGCGTAAACCCAGCCTTTTGGCCAAACAGTGAATAGACATTTTGTAATACTGGCTGATAGTGGCTGAACACATCGGATGGTTCCATCGTGATCCCCCCTTATTTCAGTTTCCGCGTCAATTCGTTCGGAGCGGTTTCTCCGGGAATCCTGCCCCAACCTCAACGCAGGCCGTCTTCCCCTTTGATTTCATTTTTTTGCAACCCGCCGATCCGGGGATGCGGCCGGCTTCCATTGGTAAAGGCCAGTGCCACGACAATTTCATTTCGCCGGGGAGCATCCGGCAGGCGGATTTCCATGGCATCGTAGTGGGTTCTGACAAAAGCGGCGTCCTTATAATGCAGCGGTACATCCAGCGTCGTTCCCGGACCTCCCATTTTTTTCGCCGACGGAATGATCGCCTTTCCGCCGCTCAGGGCCTCCCGCATCGGCTTGCCCAGTTTGGGATGAAGAAGGGCGCCGGCATGTTCCAGTTCGCCGTCCTCTCCGACAATCGCCCCCTTACCGTAGCTTTCCACCGCCCCGGCTTCTATTCCCATGGCCGTCAACGCCTTGTGGGTCAACAGGCCGCCCAGATATTCCCCCATATCGCTGAGTGCCCCCAAGTCCTCCTCATACCGGCCGGCAAACGGGTTTTGAATCACGGCCGCCACTGTACATTTTTTCAGTGGAACTTTCAGATCTTTGCCGCCGTCGGCGTAAATGTCCTCCACCACTGCAACCACTTTGCGAATCTTTATTTCCATTGTTCCAACCTCCGTTTTTTAAAAATTGTTATAAAAAATCCGGCCGCAGCAGATTGAATCCACTCCGGCCGGCCCCATTGCCGCTACCTGACTAACAGAATTTCCGTTCTTATTTTCCCGTGTCGCCCAGTCGCCACTGACCGCTTCTCACACACAGCGCCGTTACCGTTCCCAAAGCCGCCGTCAGGCCGATGCCAACCAAAAGCACCACCCCGTGCCACCCCTGCCATTGCAGGAATTTTCCCCCGGCGGCCCCCAGTACGCTGGAACCCAGATAGTAAAACAGCAGGTACAGCGCCGAAGCCTGCGCCTTATGGCCGGCGGCCAGGCGAGCTACCCAACTGCTGGCCACGGAATGTCCGCCGAAAAAGCCGAAGGTGAACAGCGCCAACCCCAAGCCTTTACCATAAAGCGGTTCTGTCAGCGTCAGCATCGCTCCCAGGAGCATACAAGCCAGGGAGGCGCCCAGTACGGCCCCACTGCCATGCCGGTCCGCCATTCTTCCCAAAAAAGTGGAGCTGAAGGTACCCACCAGATAAACCAGAAAAATCATTCCCACCACCGTCTGACTCAGATTGTACGGCGGCGCCATCAAAGGATAGCTGATATAGTTAAAAAGGGCCACAAAGGATCCCATCATCAGAAAACTGACCAAATACAGCGGCCACAGCTGCGGATTGCGCAGATGCAGCGCCAGCGAAGCCACTGCGGTCCGGAAAGAAGGACGCTGTGCGGTAAAATGCTTTGACCGGGGCAAATTAACGGCAAACCAAAGGCCGATCAACACTCCGGCAACTCCCAACACTCCGGCAGCCGCTTTCCAGGAAACATGGTCTGCCAGTGTGCTGGCCACCAATCGGCCGACCAGCCCGCCAACCGAAGTGCCGCTTACATATATCCCCATCACCAGTCCCACGTGCTGCGGCGAAATTTCTTCGTTAATATAAGTCATGGCAAGAGCCGGAAATCCGGCCAGAAAAACTCCGGTCAGGCCCCGCAGCAGCAGCAGTACCTGAAACTGATCAGCAAACACCAGCAAAAGAGTACAGAGGCTGGATCCCAGCAAAGCCAGTGTCATAATCCGCTTCCGCCCCTGCCGGTCCGACAGCCAGGACATGCACAACATGGACAGGGCCAGACCGGTTGCCGCGTTGGAGACCGTCAGGCTGGACACCGAAGGCGAAACGCCGAAAGTCTGGGAAAATACAGGAATGAGCGGCTGCACAAAGTACAGCAGCGCAAAGGTGACCAGACTTCCTAAAAACAACGCGATGTTGGTCTTCCAATACTGTGGTGTGTTTATTTCAATATACGGGCTCATAAGCTACCAACCTTGCCCAGCAGTTCGGCTCACCCTTCCGGCGCCGAGTGACTGCTGTATTTTTACCGAATATCAGTCGGCCAGGACGATGCCCAGGCGCTGGGCAATGTTTTCCGCTTCCCGCAGGGAAGGCGAAGCATTTTTCAGCACCAGCCGGGCACCGCCGCGATTCAGGGCTTCCACCATGGCATTCCGTTCGGTGGCCCGTACCGTGACCCGCTGCAACTGCGGCTGATCCACCTGCCGGACGGCCACCGAAATCTTGTTCTCCCGCACCATGCCAATGACCCTGGCGTAAGCCTCTTTATCGTCCGTTCCGGCCCCCAGCACGGCTCCCATCAAGATTCCCGGCACGTTGATGCCGCGGCGGGCAAACAACTCCGGATATAATTCAATATCCACTCCGGTGATTTGGCCCGCTGCCAGGAAGTGAGCGATCCGGCCGGTATTGGTCGGCGACCCCACCGCCTGGCTGCTTCCCCCCACCACCGCATCACCAAACGGCCGAACAATCGGATTGGCTTTCCGCGCCAGCTCTTTGGCCTCTTGCAGGGCCGCCGCAACCGTTGTATCCACCGCTTCTGCCTCCGCGTTCTTAACCCCGGATGGAATAAAGTCCTCCACTTCCGGATTGGTTTTAAAGAACGGCTGCATGTATCGGTTGACTACGGGAACGATGGCTGCCGCCGAGGCTTTATGGGCATCTGCCGCCATGGCCAGCATGACATCAATGGGAACGTTGACCGGTATGCTGGTGCATAGGGCCAGATTGGCCGCCAGATTCCCGATAACCACCCCACCACCAATATGCGTGGCGCACAAACCCGGCACCATGACCCGCGGCGTGCAGGGGTTGGCAATGGTGGGAGAAAGTGACAGCACCATCGCGTTCTCCATCATATCCGGTGTGCCCTGCCGCCATTCCACCAAAGCGGCGGCGGTAGCCGCCGCACCGGCGCCAAAACCTTCCATATTGCAGCCGGTAGTGCTTTTTCCCGCCCTGAACAGAGTGCCCACTTTCAGGATGACTGCCGCTATGCGGGCCAGCTCCTCCTGGTCCTCCAGCATTTCGGCAAAAGCCCGGAATAGTCCGGTATAGGTGCAGGAGTCGCCGGTGCCGGCGCAGGGCTGCAGACCGCACCAATGGTTCCCCACCTGGGCTCCCAGTGTATAAACCAGCACTTTGTTGATGAAATCATCTGCCGCAAGGCGCTGCTGGAATTGATTGGCCGCCAGTTCCGAAGGGACTTTTCCCAGCAGAAAACTGTGACCGTCCCGCAGGCCAAACTCTGCTGCGACCAAATTGTGTTCAAAGGACCGGAGCACTGCCTGTCTGACTTCACCCGGCGACATTCGCTGTGAAACCGCCGCTTCCATTAAAACAACGTCGCTCACCCGGCATCCGAGCCCCCGGGCCATCGCCAGCGTTTCTCCCAGCGTCAGGCTCCCAGCGTTGTAATAGTGTTGTCGTGCATATTCCAAAAAATTTTCCAAAGCCAACCCCACCTATTGTTATTTTTCCTATTTCATTTTTCATTGGTTTTCGCTCCGGCACACAAAAGCCGGCCCTGCAAAGACGCATGCATGGCCGGCCCCGTTGCCCCACGATTCAAACCCGCTTTTTAGGCTGCCACCGATTCCGCTGCCGCAGGAAAGATTGCTTTCATTATATAGTACCCATCCGTCTCTTTCAATACGACAAAGCATGCTAAATTTGCATATAAGTATACCAGGAGCGGTCGTTTCGACAAAAACCTGCCGGAAAGCCAACAGGGCTGCCCCGTAAAAACGGCGGCAGCCCTGTTTCCACTTCAGCGATCCCGTTGCCTTTTCCTGATCAGGAAGAAAAGGTGGGCTGCGCTTTTACATCCTCGGAACTGGATACCGACTCCAGATTCTTGTCTTTGGTCTCCGTCCCCAGGAATGCCACAGCCAGACCGGCCACCACAAAGCCCATGGCCACCACGGCCAGAGTCATATACAGGCCGATCACCGGAAACAGGAATCCCACCACTGACGGGGCCAGTATCCCGCCGATCCGGCCCATTGAATTCGCGGCACCTGTTCCGGTACCCCGAACTTCGGTCGGATAGTTTTCCGGCGTGTAGGCAAAGACCACCGAATACGCGCCAGCCAGGAAAAGAATAGTGACCGTGCCGCACGCCAGCATCACCTCGACCGGCAGTTTATTGGCCAAAGCCCAGCCATACACCACACTGGTGATGCCGGCCAGCAGCAAATAGATTACCGTTGGCTTTTTGCGACCCACCTTATCCGCCAGATACGATCCCAGGATGCCGCTGGGAATCCAAACCAGATTCATCACAAACACATAACCGATGGACGCATAAATGGAATAACCAGCCTGTTTTAAAAGGGTCGGCAGCCAGGTATTCAATCCCCAGTAGCCGAACATCAACGCAAACCACAGAATCCAGAGCATTCCTGTCCGTTTGGCGAAGCCGCCGCGGAATAAGATGGAAAACTTGTTGCCGCTTTCTGTATGGATCGTCGCCACCGGTTTCGCCGGCGGCAGTATTTTGCCAGTTTCCTTCTCAATCGCTTTCTCGATTTGCACCAATTGTTTTTCGGCTTCCACTGCATTCCCTTTGATCATAAACCAGCGGGGTGACTCCGGAATTCCCATCCGCATAAACCAAATCAGTAATGCCGGTAAAACACCCGCGAAGAATGCACTGCGCCAGCCGAAATTCGGCACGATCAGAAAACTGACTCCGGCAGCGAGTAGGACACCGCCGCCCCAGAGAGCTTCTGTCAAGCCATTCAGTCTTCCCCGATACTCATTGGGCATCATTTCACTGACATACGTGAACACAACAGGCTGTTCACCACCCATACCCAATCCGGTAATGAATCTCATCACCAGCAATGCCTCGTAAGAATTGACAAATCCGGTAATCGCCGTACCAAAGGAAAAAATCAGCAGCGTATACTTAAATACCTTCAGACGTCCAAAATGATCAGAAAGCGTACCGCCCACCAAAGCGCCCACAAACATCCCCAAAAAAGAAATACTGAACACCAAGCCGATTTGAACCGGAGTCAGCGCCAGGTCCTTCGCCAGAGCCGGCATGATAAAACTGAGCAGCAGAATATCATAGGCATCGAACAAATACCCCGCGGCAATCAAACTAAAAATTTTCTTGTGAGCTTTGGAAAATGGCAGCCTCTCCATCCGGCCAACCAGATTTTCCATGGTAATCGCATGACTCATGACTAACAACCTCCTTGCCATAAATGACCCGTTTTTTCTTTTTCGGTACCATCGTCTCCCACAACCGTTGCACCATCGCCACCTTTCCCCGCCTCAGATCCGGCGAACCGCCGCGAAAAACCATTTCCGCCGTCTAAGTTCTCCTGAAAAAGGAAACCGGCGGGCGCATTGTTTCTGCACCCACCGGCCTCATTGCCGCATAGAACGGTTATTTTCTATGATCATCTTTTCCTTGCGAACCCCGCTGACACTTCCCCAAAAACAAAACAACAGAGCCGTCTTCTTTGCAGAAGCGCCAACTCCATTGTTGTCAAAGGGTTCACCCGAAAAGATTGTTTTCATTATATAGCACCAGCCACCCAATTTCAATATGCCGGAGCATGCCAAATAAGTATATGAGTATGCCGGTTAACCCCACGCAGGTTCTGACCCTCCGTTCCGGCCTCCTGACCCGGGAAGGAAAACAAGCACGCAGGGAGAATACAATGCATGATATCTGGTTGTCTTCACCGCCGTGGCGGGACAGCTTTTTGTTGATTCTTTGCAGGAAGGTGGTTTTGCCCATGGAATGGCAGCAATTGGAACATTTCAAATCCGTGGCGGCAACCCAGAACATTACCCAGGCCGCCAAAGTCCTTTGCATCTCCCAACCGGCGCTCAGCCGTTCCATTGCCAAGCTGGAAGGAAACGTCGGGGTTCCTTTGTTCGAGCGAAGCGGAAAAGCCATCACGCTAAATTCTTACGGCCAGATCTTCCTGGAATACGTCGAAGTGTCCATGCAGAAAATCGAGGAAGGGATTCAGGCCGTCCAGGATGCCCGCAAACTTTCCGACGGACAGGTTTCCCTGGCGTTTTTGCTGTCACTGGGCCCCGAAATTGTGCCCAACCTCCTGTGCCGGTTCCGCGAGCAGAATCCCCATGTCTTTTTCAAGCTCTATCAGAACTACACTTCTCCACTGCTGAATCAGTTGGATGCCGGCGAAATCGACCTCTGCCTTTGTTCTCCGACCTTCATCAAGGACAGCATCGACTGGCATCCCCTGTTTGACGAGGAGTTGTTTGTCGCCGTCGCCGCTTCCCATCCGCTCGCCGGCCGCCAGTCCGTTGCCCTGGCGGAAATGGCCGACGCACCCATCATTACCTTTCGCAAAGATTACGGTCTGCGGGTGCTGACGGACCGCTATTGTCAGGAAGCCGGCATCCATCCGGAAATTGCCTTTGAGGGAGCGGAAATTCTGTCTGTTTCCGGGCTGGTCCGGGCCAACATGGGTTTTGCGCTGATTCCCCACTGCTCGGTGCTGGACCAATCGCAAATCTCGTTTTTGAAGGTTACCGAGCCCAAATGTTTTCGCCGGATTGCCGTGATCTGGAACAAAAACCGACAACTCTCGCCAGCCGCCAGCCAGTTCAAAAAATTCATCATTGATTTTTTTCCCAAGATGTCTTAGCCAGCCGCAGAAGAATCACCGTTACATCCTGAGGTATCACCTCTCCGGCAGGAACCGCTTCCAGATAAGCCGCATTAGGGAAAGGTCACCGGCTCTTTAGGTTCGCGGCAAAGCGTATTCAGACGGACTGCGGCCTCCTGCACCAAGCCCGGTTTCATAGTCCGCGCCTGCTGCCGGCAGTTTTTGATGCAGGCACAGCAGGTGATGCACTTTTCCGTGTCAATCAGACGGCTGTCATGGGGATCGATGGCTCCGGCCGGGCACCGCTCCGCACAACTGCCGCATTGTACGCATTGCTCACTCACCGCGATAAAATCCACACTCCACAACTCGGTGACGCCTCCATAGGGACGCTGACCGGGTATATTGACGAGGCCCGGCGTCTGCAGCCCGGCGCACAGAAGCTTTTCCCGGATCTTTCGGCCCCATTGCTCCGCGTGACGCATATCGTTCGCATCCGGCCGTCCTTCCGCCGTCGGTATTCCGGGACTGGAAAAGGAGTGTTCGCCGATATAGGCTCCGCCGGCAGCCACGTGACAGCCGCATTCTGTCATAATATCCGCCAGCTCCAGCAGCGCGTTGTCAAACGCCCGGTTTCCATAAACCACCAGCGCCACCGCCGGCGTACGCTCCGCCTGAATAGTCCACAGCCACTCCTGGATGAGCGCCGGCACTCTCCCCATATAAACCGGCACCGCCACCACCAGCCGGTCGTGTTCCGTGGTGCGCAATACCCTATTTCTCGCATCCGGCGTTGTAATGTCAATCATTTCTGTTCTTTCCGAAGCCATCCCGGCCGCAACCGCGCCGGCGATGGCTTTTGTGGTCCCCGTGGGAGAAAAACACACAACTTTCAAAGTACCTGTTTCCATAAGTCATCCTCCATTCATTCTTGGTCTATCCATCACCCTTGCCGGTCTGCGGAATTTTCCGGCACCGCCCGGCGCGACTCTGTCCGGGGTTGCCGGGAAACCAGCCGTATACCGCACAACAGCAAGCCCGCTCCCAGGCATTTCAGAACATTGATCTCCTCGTTCAGCGCCACCGTGGCCAGCACCCAGGCGGTCAGCGGCTCCGCCAGCACCAGCGTCACCGCGGTGGAGGCGGATATTTTTTTGAGTCCGAAGGTAAACAAAGCGTAGGCGATTCCGGTGGCCATCACACCTAAAAACAGCAACAGCAGCACCGCACTCCGCTCCAAGCCATCCGGCGGCAGCTGGAACAACTGGGGAAACAGCAGGAGACTGGACACGCTAAAAGTGGCGGCGGCAGCCAAAGACGAGGGTGTTTCGTCCGGAAAGCCCCGGGTGAGATACACGTAGGTGCCGTATGACAGCCCCGCCAGCGCCGCCGCGCCATACCCCAGAACCGTGCTTTGCCCTGCCGTATTTCCGCCCGCCAACAGCGCCAGTCCGGAAATTGCGGCAGCCTGTCCCAAAGCACTGCGAGTCGATGGTCTTTTCCTGCCGATCAGCCATTCCATCGCCAGCACCCAGAAAGGTCCGCTGCCCAGAGCCACGGCGGTGCCCACGCCCACGCCGGCATGAGTGACCCCAAAGAAAAAGAACAAATTATATCCGGCCATCGCCGCTCCGGCCGCCGCAACACGCCATAGCGCCAACTTGAAAAGGGGCGCCAGCGGAACGCTGCCGATCAGACAGATCATCCACAACGTGACCGCGCCCAGCAGTACCCGGTACGCCGAAACCGTAACCGATGCCCATTCAGCCGGCAGCAGCCCGCGAATGGTGCCCGTCGTTCCCCACAATACCGCTGCTGCCAGAACACAGGCAATTTCGACCGGCAGAAATTTCACAGGCCATTTCAAGATCTTCCCTTCTTTCTGCAAAACAAAAACTCCACTACCAGTGTAGCAGAGCCAAAGAAGAATGGATGACCGTTTCTGACTATTTCTTTGCCATTTCTCGCACGCTGCGCCGGTACGCGGAGGGAGATATCCCGTATTCCGCCAAAAATAGCCTGCTCAGACTGGCCGGGCTGCTGTAGCCAACCTCCCAGGCAATATGCCGGACCGGCAATTCGGTGGCACCCAGCAGTTCCCGGGTCCGTTCCAGCCGCAGCTGCTGCACATAGGATACCGGCGTGGTTCCCGTCATTTTCACAAACCATTTGTGGTAATGACCCACGCTGAAATGCTCCAGTTCCGCCAGTAAAGGAACGTCCACTCCGGCGGTAAAATGATCATGCAAATAACGTATCGAGGGTGGCTCATCCAACTGCAGCAGGTGCAGCGCATAATCTCCCAGTCGTTCAAGCTGCGGAGATCCGCCGGGTACTGATTGCAGTTCATGACCGAGTAAGGTACGCAAAGCGCTCCACCGGGGATCGATCCACTGGGTGAAGCCCTTAACGTTTTCCCATTGCAGCGGCCAGGATTCCAGCATATCAAACACGATAAACTCTCCCTCTTCCAGCGAATGGAAGGTATGGGCAGACCGGGGCGGAACAAACGCCAGTTCCGTTCGCAGCGTGGAACAGAAAGCATCCTCCACGGATATTTTCAGGGCCCCTTTCACCGGCAAAATCAGCTGCGCATACCGATGCACATGCTCCAGCGGTTTTTGCGGCCACAGCCGCTGTTCACAGAAAATTCTCCGCTTGCTGTCCGTAGAAGCAATCATTGCATAACCTCCCCACTGGTTTCCCGGTTCTTCAAGCCGGAACCCTTCTCGATAATCGCCCGGGGCCCTAAAGTGCGGTGCCCTTGGCCGGGATAAACAAGCGTGACGTGTCTGCCCCTTCATGCTCGAGCAAGCAGAGCTTTTTCCCAATACCGCCGGCATAGCCGGTCAAACTGCCCTGGGCTCCGACAACCCGGTGACAGGGAATAATGATTGATAAAGGATTGTGGCCCACTGCGCCGCCAACGGCCTGGGCTGACATCCTGTCCTTTCCCATATCCGCGGCCATCCGCACGGCAATTTCTCCGTAAGTCATATATTCCCCGTAAGGGATTTCGCACAGTGTCTTCCATACCGCCTGCCGGAACCCGCTGCCGGCCGGAGCTAAAGGCAAATCGGTCACCGCAGGCCGCAGGCCGGCGAAATATCGGTCCAGCCACCGTTTCGCCGCGTTCACTAGCGTTCCATCACCTTTCGCCGCGATACCGCCGGCCACCGTACCGCCAAAGTATTTTTGTCCCTCAAACCACAGCCCGACCAGATAATCGCCCTCACCGGCCAGCGTGATCCGCCCCAACGGGGATTCATACTCACTTGCGTAAACCATAGAAACCTCCCTGTCCTCTGTGACTTCTACAGAGAATTCCATAAATTCACCGTGGCATAACTGCGCCAGGGCCGCCACGCTTCCGCCCGGGTCAATATTTCCTGGGGTGTATAAGGCGCCAACGCTTTTTTCACACCATAATCGGTATGCAAAAACGCGTCCGGCCAGCCCATCGCCCGCATCCCGATATAATGCGCAGTCCACACCCCGATACCGGGAATCGCGGTTAACTTCTTTATTTCAGCCTCCGGATGAGTGCCGGGACCGAACTGGATCGTATTCTGTTCAAAGGCGCGGGCCAGTTCCAGAATGCAGTTGGCCCGTGCCGCGATAATCCCCAGCGGTCCGAAATGGCTGCTGATGGGGCCAGGCAGTGCGGCGATTTCCGCCGGTGACGGGAAAACATGGGTTAGTCCCTCGATTCCCGTCGGCACAGGTACGCCATACCGTTCCGCCAGTCTCGCCGCCAGAGTGCCAGCCGCCCTGACGGTGATTTGCTGTCCCAGCACGGCCCGCACGGACATTTCAAAGGGATCAAAACAGCCGGGCAAGCGTATACCGGGAAGGCACAGGCCGGGCCGGATGTCATTCATCGTGGAAAGCACTTCATAAATCGCGACCGGATCACAGGTCAGATCAAACAGCTGCCGGATGCGGCCCAGCACCTGGGGCAATACCGGCAGCAGGCCGGAGGACAGAGTCACCGCCAGTGCGTTTCGTTTCGGTTGCTGTCCGACCCTCACCCAGCCGCAGACTGGCAGGTGATCCGCTGCCACCAACCGGATCGTGCGCGCATATTCCCCGTCACTTACCGTCTCAACGCCGCCAATCGCCCGCTGGGCGAGAAACTCCAGCAGCGGCTCCCACTGATACGGCGGTCTGTACCCCAGTTCCAGAGTCACCGTTCCGCCGAAGTTTCTTTCCCGCCCGGTCTGGCGGCGCAGCGCACCGGGGTTTAACCGGTACCGTTGTTTGAAAAGGGCGTTGAAACGCCGCAAGCTGCCAAACCCCGCCGCCATGGCCACTTCGAGTACCGAAAGATCCGTATCCGTCAGCAGATTTTTGGCCAGCAGCAGCCGGCAGGTTTGCAAATACTGCACCGGCGACACATGATATTCCGCGGTAAAGGTCCGCCGCAAATGACGGTCTGTACACCCGAGACGCCCGGCAAGTTCCTCCAGCCGTTGCCCGCTACCGCACTCTTCCTCCAGCAGTCTTGCCGCCCGGCGCACTAGCGAGGCGGTGGCATCCACCGACGAAGTTCCGGGAGCCCGTTCGGGACGGCATAAAAGGCAGGGCCGGAACCCTGCCTGCTCGGCTTCGGCGGCCGTGGAATAGAAGGTACAGTTTTTTATTTTGGCCAGCTTTGCCCGGCACACCGGGCGGCAATAAATACCGGTGGAAGCCACTCCCACAAAAAAGCGTCCGTCAAACCGGCTGTCCTTGGCCTTAAAGGCCGCATACAGCGCCCGGTTTTCACCGTTCACCAAAAATCTCACCTCCCCTGCCTTTTAGTATAGCAGGTTCGAATAAAAATTCCGGCCATTTTCGGACATGTATTTTGAAGAAAGGTATGCCTTCATGCTATCACTGTACTCGAGACAGAGGGATGTTCCTTTTTCGTTAACTTTTTGCCATGACACCCTATAACCCGTTGCTAGTTTCGAATTGACAATCCCTTGCACACTCTTATATCGACTCGTTATTAATACTCCGTTATCAACGCAACGACTTTTGAGATTATCGAACACCTCGCCGCTTCCTTTCCTTATACCATCTTTTTCACCAGCGGCAGCCGCCGAAAAATGAAATGCGTCGCCGCAAAGCAGATCGGCAGCGAAATAATGCTGAGCAGCAAGAACTTCAAAAGCAGCAGCCAGGCAAGCCCGCGCAGCGAAATGGCCAGCGCAACGATGATCGGCGCATGAAACATGTAGACCGCAAATGAATTGTCCGCCAGCAACAACCAACTTTTATTTTTTTGATTGCATTTTTCACGAAAAACCGCCAATAGGCCGATCGACATGCCAACGCCGATAAACGATTCCAGCAACGCATAGGCCGCCGCCTGCCAATGCCAACCGCCGCAGAGCGCTTCAAAGCCGGCCTGCGTCGTTATTACACCGCCGGCAATCATAATGAAGAACCAGCACGGCATGCCAATCAGCAGCACCGCTTTCAGCCACTTCACGCCGTATTCGTAGCGCAACAGCGTGAACCATCGCCGCCGCTGTGCGGCAATTCCGGCGGCAAACAGAAAAACATATTCTGAAAAGAAACATAGCTGCATATTGAAAATAGATGTTCCAATCGGCTGCACTAAGCGAATTGAAAACGCCACCAGCGCAATCAGCAGCCAAACGGCAAGAATCCGCCCCGTCGTCGGCAGTTCCGCCTGCATCGATTTTGCAACCTTGCCGCCAGCCAGACGTAGCAGCGAATAGACAAAGCAAAAGAACAGCAATGCCACCGCAAACCACAACGGACCAGAACCGCTTAAAAACTGACCATGGCTTATATAGTCGGTGTAGTAGGGAAGAAATTCGACGCGCGGCCGCACTTCGGCAACCCCCATGCCATAAACAATCAACGGATGAATCGCCAGCATATAAAACAGCGCCGGTACGCCGAGGCGAAACAGCCGGTCACGGTTGAATCGCCAAAAGCCTTTTTTATCATAAGCCCCCGGTACAAAATAACCAGCCACCAAGAACAGCAAACCCATAAAATATGCTTGGTTGAAGGAGTTGAAAAGTAAAAAGCATGTAGTCTCCGGCAGACTGAGGGCACCGCGCTCCAGATAATACCAACTGCCAATGCCGCTGTATGTAACGGATAAATGCTGCATCACCACCAGGACAATCAAACCCAAGCGCAGATAGTCGATATAAAATTCTCGGCCTTCGTCTTTTTTTTGCATCCCATTTACCATTGTAACCGGCCTCCTTCTGTGTTAAAAATAGGTAATTACCGTTTCGTCCGAGGCACAAGAATACGTCCGAAACCCGGGGAGATTCCTTTTTCTTCAACTTTTTGCCACGACACCCCGCGAGATACCCGTTGCTCGTTCAATTTGACGAATCGATAATCCATCCTCTTTTAATTTTCTCAGCAGGGAATCCCGCTGATCTTTTTCCCAGGAACCGATTTCGTGCGGCTCGCTCCCATTCGTATAACGCATAATCCGGCGGCGTATTTCCCCGTCATTCATGCTGGCTTTCCCGGAAACCTCAAAAACTTCGTCTGTGTGGATCTGATGTAACCGAAGCCATTCCTCACGCCCGGCCAATTCTAACGCAAACGCCGTATCGGCGAATTCCCCGCCCCAAAGATATTCTTTATAGCTGCTGAACGGATATTCCTCCAGTTTATTCACTAATCCCGCTTTCAACGGATTCTGATGAATATAACGCTGCAAGGGGATAAAGTATTCGTCCACTTCAACTGGCACACTCTTATATCGGCTCGCTATCAGTGCTCCGCTGCGCTGATATTTGCGGTTAAAAAACATCGCGTACTTAGTCAGTAAACGCTTCATGATCAGCGATATGTCTCCCGATTGCTTTTCCCGCAACAAAAGATGGACATGATTACTCATCAGACAATAGGCATGCAGTTCAAAAGCCAGGGCGATTTTCAAATCCTGTAATATCCTCAGAAAGTAAATGTAATCACTCTTATCTTCAAAAATGTGTTGATGATTAATACCGCGAAACACTACATGGTAAAAGCCGCTGCCGCTTAATTCCCGCGCTTGTCTTCCCATTCATTATCACCTCTGAGATCAGTATAGCAAAAAAGTGACGAAAAAGGAACGTCCCCATCGTCCAAATGCGCCGCTACGATCCGGCTTCCGCTTTGCTTCGGATACTGATATAATTTACTCACGATCAAACGCACGAGACAAAAACATACCAAAGGAACGAAAATCGATGGATCAGGCAAAACTGCTGGAAATAATCAAAAACAACCCAAATGCCATCGCTCATATCGATCAACCCACGGATGAAATGAAGTGGCTGGCCCTAAGAAAAAACGGTCTGGCGCTGCAGCACATTGCTGCGCCCACTCGCGAAATGCAGGAGGCGGCCGTCGACAACAATCCACAGGCCCTGCAATTTATCAGCGACCCGACGGAAGAAATGCTGGTCAGCGCCGTCAGCCACAGTTGGATTAATCTGAGCTACGTCAAAAGCCCGCCGGTTTCCCTGATCAAACTGGCGCTCCAGCAAGCCGGCTGGGCCATCAAATACGCGCAGGATCCCAGCGAGGAGCTACAGTTACTGGCGGTGAAAAAAAATTACGACGCCCTGAAGTTCATTAAAGACCCCTGCGCGAGCGCCCAGGAAGAAGCGGTAAAAATCAGCTACAACGCGCTGCGCTACATCAACACGCCAACGCCCCAGGCCGAACGGCTGGCTGTTAAAAAAGACGAACGTGCCATCCGCTTTGTCAATGATCTGGACAAGCAGAAACTGCTGGAATTTTTAAAGATAAATATCTTGGTGATCCGGTACATGATGCACGATATCAGGATATCGAAGGCCGAGCTGGAGCCGGTGCTCCGGGAAACCCTGTCCGATGCAAACGTAGAGGAAAAATACGTCCGAGACTATCTGAACTGCACAGCGCTGGAACAGTGCACCGGCCTGACGCCGCTGGAAAAGCTCCGGCTCATCGACCGGTACGGGAGTCCTAAAGCCAGGCGAATCGCCGTGGATGAAAAACTGAAGATAAAATAGGTGGGAATTGTCATGAATTTTATCGATACCTTAAAAAGCGTCGAGTTGGTGCTGGTCACCGGCGAGGTCCCTTTGATCGTCGGAGAAAGCGGCATCGGCAAAACGGCGTTGGCCAAGGAAATTGCCGGCCAAAAGCAGTGGAGCCTGATTGCCATTGACGGCAACCTGCTCAAGGAAGGGGAAATCGGCGGCCTGCCGACTGTCGAAGTCTATACCCGGGTCAACCACAAAGGCGAAAAGGTTGAAAAAAAGACCACCATTTACGCCGTTCACAGCAAACTCCGGGAGATCGACGAAGAAATCGCCAAAGGAAACACCGTTCTTGTCTTTATCGACGAAATCAACCGCTGCGAACATACGGTGCAGCAGGAATTGATGAACTTGATACTGAACCGGGAAATCAACGGTTACACGCTGCACAAAGATGTAAAAATCATTGCTGCCATGAACCCTTCCAGCAAATACGGCGCGGATTTCGACTACCAAGTGGTTGACATGGACGAAGCGCAGGAAAACCGCTTTGTCTGGCTACATATGGAACCCGATTCCGCGCAGTGGCTGGACTGGGCCCTGGCCGCCGGCCTGGAGCCCAAGGTGCTCGAATTCATCTCGACCTTCCCGGAATACCTGCATAAAACCAACGAAGGGGATATCCGGGCCACACCGCGAAGTTACGAACGAATTTCCAGTCTGTATAAAGTCTATCAACAACAGAAGGACACTATCCCCCGTGCCGTATTTCTGAACGTGATCAAAGGAAATGTCGGCCGGCTCATCGCCGAGGAGTTCGTCAGCTTCGTCGAATCCGACCATAGCGCGCTGCTTTCCTATGACGAGATATTCGCCGGAGATACGCTATCCGCAACCGTCCGTGAAAAAATGCAGCGTGAAAGCCATACCCGCCTGTACCTGGCCGCCAAAAACATTCTGCAGCAGTTGGAGGCCGGCCTGCACAGCGGGACGCAAGACTCTGGCGCGGCCACCGACCGGTTGGTTGAATTTTTGCACGCCTGCCCGGTGGATTTGCGGATCGGCCTGATGAAGGACATTAAAAACGTCTATACCGAGGTCTACCGGTACGCCATCGAAACAGAAGCATTCGTCGACGCGTATTTTGAAGCCTATCGTTCTGGCAGGTGAGACTTGATGGATCTTGATTTTACCCTTCAGACCCGTCAGCTGTACGAGCAAGCCAGCCGGATTCTCCGTCAGGCACTGTCGGCGCGTCCGGCACCGGAACCGGACCGGATACCGGTTCCCGACGACTTCCGGGAAGCATTTTTCCGCCTGGTGGATCAGGTCAATCTGCGTCTGATGGAGGACACGGACAACTTTTTTGGCTATTTTCTGTTCCAGATGTCCCGGAAAATCCGTTTTGACATCAGCAGCCCTTCTGCCGTAAATTTTCAAGGGGCCGCCTATGTTCTCCATTTTAACCCCGTTATTTTCCTGACATTAACTCCGGAGCAGATGGAAACCACTCTTAAGCACGAAATCCTGCATGTCATCGCCCAGCATCTTATCCGGGCCCGGGCGCTGAAGGACAGCTACAACTCCCTGGCATTGAATATGGCCATGGACATTGTGGTCAACACTCACCTGGAACACCTGCCCCCTTACGCCACCACCCTGAAATGGGTCAATTCCTATTATTCGCTGGAACTGCTGCCGTTCGAACCGTTTGAATATTATGCGGAAAAAATCCAAGCCGCCCTAAATCTCCTGAAAACCGTGGAAGACGAAGGCGGCGACGACAGCGGCGAAGCAGCCGACTCATCCGAACCTGCGTACGACCCGGCCAAAACACATGACCTCTGGGAGGAGTCCGGCGGAATCGAGGAACAAACACTCCAAGAATTTGCGGAAAAATACGTGACCGCCGCCTGCAAGGGGCCGGTTCCCGATTATCTGGCCGGACTGATATCCGCTCTGAAAAACGTTCGGGGCGAACTCCCCTGGAACCTGATTCTGAAACGGTTCATGGGTTCGGTGGAAAGCCGGCGGAAAAAGACGGTCACCCGGCGCAGCCGCCGGCAGCCGGACCGACTCGATCTGCGGGGTCAGTTGCGCAGCCACAAACCAAAAATTGCAGTGGCGCTTGATATCAGCGGCAGCATCAGCGACGCCGAATTCAGCCAGGCGATTCAGGAAGTGCTCACCATCGTGAAAAATTATAGTCATGAACTTACGATCATTGAATGCGACAGCGAAATTCAGCGGATCTACCAGGCCAAATCAGCCGGCGACCTCCGTGACCGGCTGAATACCCGCGGCGGCACCCGCTTCAGCCCGGTTTTTGAATACGCCAACGCGCAAAAGGTCAATTTGCTGGTGTATTTCACCGATGGCCAAGGCGAAGACCAGCTTCGGCCCCTCCCCCGGGGCTACAAAACGCTTTGGATACTTTCCGGCAAAGGCAGCCAGCTTTCACTGCAGGACGCTCACGGCCCCGTGCGGAAACTGCGCCCGCTGGAAAGCGCGGACACCGTCCTGGACAGGCACGACGTGGAACAGGGCGGCTATTCTATGAACAATCAGGAAAAGACCTCGATTTGAAAATTTTCGCCACAAAAACATTGACGGATACTTGGATACTTATTATAATTTGAATCAAGTCAATTAATGAGGTGATGCCATGGCGCGTCCGACGCAGGATCCCCAGATCCGCATCCAGGAAATTCTCAATACCGCCCAGTCCCTGTTTTATGAAAAAGGTTACCACCAGACGGCCATTAGCGATATCGCCCATCAGATGGGCGTCGCCCAGGGGACCATTTATTATTATTTCAAATCCAAGGAAGAACTGCTGGATACTTTTATCCAGCGTGACTTGGCAGCCATTATTGCCAAGCTACGGCAGGCCAGCGCCCGTTCCGGACTGTCGCCACTAGAAAAGATTCAAACGGTGTTGCAGCAGCTGATCCGCTCGCTCTATCTGGAAGAGGGCCTGTTTCTGGAATTTTTGAACAATAACCGAACTATGTATTTGCTGGACAATATTTCCCGCCAGGGAAAAGTATTGCTGGAACCGCTATTGCTGGAAATCGTCCGGGAAGGAAACGCACAGCGGTCATTCCGGGTTCCCCATCCCAAAGCCGCGGTCAACCTCATCCAGTACATCATTGATTCGCTGATTTTCTCTATTTACGAAAAAGAAAGTGATGAACTGCTGGCCCACCAGTTCCAACTGGGCTGCCACCTAATTGTCACCAGCCTGGGTGTCACCGGCGGGACGCTGTCCGTCGCCTACCGCTGACGCTCTTTGTCACAATACTGGCAACGCGCCTCCTCGAAAGCGGGGAAGCGTTTTTTCACGGTAATTATTTGAACGTAGTCAATTAATTATATTGCTTTCATTTTTCCGGTTCTTCACAGGGATCCCCTGAAGGAGGTGAAAGGGTGTACACACAAATCATTGAAGGAATTCCGGTGGAAGCGGACCCGCAAATGTCACCGAAACAACTGCGACAAATCTGTCGCAACATCCGGCGCGCCTGGCGCTGGGAAGGCCGCTCCCTGGGCAGAATGGAAATCGTCCGCCAGGAAGATGCCTTTTTCGTACGAATTTATGAAGCCCCGGTGATCCGGGTTTATCCCTCGCAAAATTTAGAGCAAAAGGAGTCAGTCAATAATGAAGTTTGATGTCACCACTTTCACTTTGCCCCGCAAGAAACTTTTCTGTCTGTTGACAGTCGCCGGCCTGGTTATCTGCCTTGCCGGGGGCGGCCTTCTCTGGAGCCGCCACATTCGTGCCAAAGCACCGGCGGAAGATGTGATCCTGGTCCGCACGGCCGTTGTCGGCAGTTCCAGCGCCGCTCAGGGTTATACTTACGCCGGCGAAGTTCGCGGCCGTTTTGAAAGTCAACTGGCTTTTCAGGTAGGCGGAAAAATCATTAAACGAAACGTACAACTCGGCAGCACGGTACAGGGCGGAGAAATACTGATGGAAATTGATTCCCGGGATTTGCAGCAGACGGTCAACAGCAATTCCGCGCAGGTGGCCTCCGTTGAATCTCAGCTGAAATTGGCGGAGAGCAACCTCAGCCGTTACCGCCAGTTATTGGGAAGCGGCGCCATCAGCCAGGCCCAGTACGACCAATACGTCAGCAGCTATGAAGTGGCCGTCGCCTCGCTTCGTCAGGCATCCGCCCAGCATTCCCAGGGCGCCAATCAACTGGAATACAGCCAGCTGCGGGCGGACAAGGCAGGCGTCGTGTCCAGTCTTGCCGCCGAAGTCGGCCAGGTGGTAAGCGCCGGCCAGGTGGTGGTCACGGTTGTGCAGGACGGCGACCGCGAAGTGGAAATCAGCGTACCGGAAAACCGTGTGGAGGAACTGCGCCAAGGCGGTTCGATTCAGGTTACCTTCTGGGCCCTGCCAAACCTGGCCGTCAGCGGCACGGTCCGCGAGATCGCCCCGATGGCCGATCAAACCACCCGAACCTTTAAAGTCCGCATCAGCCTGCTCAATCCTCCTCCGGAAATCAAACTGGGTATGACCGCCGCGGTCACCGTCGCCTCCGGAAACCCGCAGTTGACTGCCAGTATCCCCCTCTCCGCCGTTTACCAAGACGGAAATACACCCAAGGTTTGGATAGTACAAGATAATACGGTCGTCTTACGACCGATAACGACCGGTTCGTTGGGTAACGGAACCATCCTGGTCACCGGCGGCCTTCAATCCGGCGAGAGAATCGTTACGGCCGGTGTCCATCGCTTAAAAGAAGGACAAAAGGTCAAAACCGGCGGTGATTCCTGATGAAAAATTTTAATCTAACCCAATGGGCGCTGAATCACAAACATTTTATTTACTTCTTTATTGTTCTGTTTTTCCTGGCCGGCTTTGTTTCCTACAATAAGCTGGGCCGCATGGAAGATCCGGATTTCACCATCAAGCAAATGGTGGTCACGGTCGCCTGGCCGGGAGCAACCGCCCGCCAGGTCGAGGAACAGGTGACTGACAAGATTGAGAAAAAACTTCAGGACCTGCCGGGGCTTGATTATCTGAAGAGTTATTCCACGCCGGCCTTCAGCGTCATTTATGTAAATCTGAAAGACACGGTTCCCAAGGGGGAAGTCCGCAGCCGCTGGGTGGAAGCCCGTAACATGGTCAACGACATAGCCGGCACGCTTCCCTCCGGCGTGGCCTCCCCCCAGTTCAACGATCGTTTTGACGAAGTCTACGGTGTTGTCTACGCGCTCACCGGCGATGGATATTCAGCGGAAGAAATGCGGCAGCAGGCCGAAACGATCCGCCGCCTCCTCCTGGAGATTCCCAGCGTGAAAAAGGTACAGCTGCTGGGCGTGCAAACCGAAAAAATCTACATCGAAATGGAAAATACCCGGATGGCGCAGCTGGGGATCGACCCCAACCTGATCATCACCACCCTGCAGGCGCAAAACGCCATGTCCGCTTCCGGTATGTTTGAAACCACTACGGACAATATGTACCTGCGGATTACCGGCATGTTCGAAAAACTGGACAATCTTCGCAATACGCCGCTCGAAGCCAACGGCCGCAGCTTCCGTCTGGGAGATATCGCCAAGATCAGCCGTGCCTATGCGGAACCCAGCGATCCAAAGTTTTATTACAACGGCGAACCGGTGATCGGAATTGCTTTGGCCATGGAACCCGGCGGTAATATTCTCACCCTGGGAAAAGCACTGGATAAAACCATTGCCCAAATAAAAAAGGAACTGCCGGCCGGCCTGGATCTGCATCAGACTGTCAACCAACCCCGGGTGGTGGAAACGTCCATTGATGAATTTGTCGAATCCCTGGCCGAAGCCATCGTCATTGTTTTGCTGGTCAGTTTTTTCAGCCTCGGCGCACGCTCCGGAATGATCGTAGCTCTTTGCATTCCGCTGGTCATCGCCGCGGTATTCACGGTGATGAGTTTACTGGGAATTGACTTGCAGCGGATTTCGCTGGGCGCTCTGATCATTGCCCTGGGCTTATTGGTGGACGACGCCATTATCACCATCGAAACGATGGTGGTGAAGCTGGAGGAGGGTTGCAGCCGCTTTCAGGCTGCCTGTTTTGCCTACACGTCCACGGCCTATCCCCGTCTGACCGGTGAACTGGTGACCTGCGCCGGTTTTATTCCCGTTGGTTTTGCTCCCGGCAGCGCATCGGAATACTGTGTCAGTATTTTTTCCGTGGTGGCCATATCCCTGATTACTTCCTGGATTGTGGCCGGAACCGCCACGCCGCTCCTGGGTTACCTGTTTATTAAGGTCAAGCCCAAAGGCGATTGCCCGGCGGAATCGGACCACTTGCACGACTCCATATTCTACCGCCGGTTCAAACGTTGTCTGATCTGGTGTCTGACTCACCGCAAGGTTGTGCTGGCTGCCACCATTGCCTGCTTCGCCGCCTCTTTGGCCCTTATGGGTCTGGTTAGGCAAGAGTTTTTTCCGGCCTCCACCCGTCCGGAACTGATCGTCCAACTGAAGCTGCAGGAAGGCGCTTCCCTGAAAAATACCGACGAGGCCGCCCGTCTGTTCGCCCAAAGGCTGACCGGAAATCCGCTCATCGACTACTACACTTTTCATGTGGGCGAAGGTGCTCCCCGCTTTGTTCTGAGCTTTGAACCCACTTTCAATAAAACCAATTTCGCCGAATTTATCATCACCGCCAAGGACGCGGAAGCCCGGGACCAACTGCGCGTTCAGCTGACACAGATTTTGAACAATGAGTTCCCCACGGTGCAGGCGCACACCAAAGTCATCGCCAACGGACCCAGTGCCGACTATCCGGTTATGCTGCGGATAAAAGGCCCGGACCACGATAAGGTCCGCGAAATCGCCAAACAAACCGAGGCCGTAATGGCGGCCAACCCGCAGGTAAAATCGACCAATCTGAACTGGTACGAAAAAAGCAAAGTGCTCCATCTGGAAGTCGACCAGGACAAAGCCCGCAAGCTGGGCATCGCCTCCCAGGCCCTGGCGACTTCGCTACAATCCCAACTGTCCGGGGCCCCCATTTCCGAGTTCCGGGAAAATGACCGGACCATCAGCATGGTGCTTCGCTTTGCGGCCGAAGACCGCAACGATCCGTCGCAGTTGAAAAACCTCAATATTCATATCGGCAACGGCAAATATGTACCGCTGGACCAGATTGCCAACATCCGTTTCGAGTCGGAGGAAGGCCTGATTTACCGCTACAACTTAAAACCGATGATTATTGTCCAGGCCGATATTAAACCCGGCATCACCGGCGACGACGTCACCGAACAGGTCTACAACGATCTGGCCGGCCTGCGCCGTTCCCTGCCGCTGGGCTACAGCATCGAATACGACGGCTCCAAGGAATCCAGCATCAAGGCTTCCCAGTTTATTTCCCAGCCAGTGCCGGCCATGATCATTGTCATCATGATTCTGCTGATGATCCAATTGCAGAATATCCCGAAGATGGTACTGACCCTGCTGACCGCACCGCTGGGTATTATCGGCGTCAGTATCGGCCTGGTTCTCACCGGCAAGCCGTTGGGCTTTGTTGTTCAGCTGGGAATTCTGGCGCTGGCCGGCATTATCATGCGCAACTCGGTCATCTTAATGGATCAGATCGAACAGCAGCAAGCCGCCGGGGAATCACTCTGGGATGCCATCATCAACGCCACCCTCATTCGGTTTCGCCCCATTTTGTTAACTGCCGCCGCCGCTATTTTAGGCATGATTCCACTGGTTTCCAGCATTTTCTGGGGACCGATGGCCGTCGCGATCGCCGCCGGCTTGCTGGGCGCCACCATTTTGACGCTATTGGTGCTGCCGGTGATGTACGCAGCCTGGTACAAAGCCGCTCCGACCGTTCAGCTCGCCGACAACGAAAAGGCGGTTCCTGTATTCGCGGATTAACGCCCAAAAGAGGCCTTACTAAAACCCGATTAGTTTCAGTGCGGCCCCATTCCGTTCGGTATAAGCAAGGCATTGTTTCCTGATGGATATTTGTCTATCTTCAATTAGAAACCGCTTGGCGGGCACTGCGTTTATACGCGGCACATCGCCAAGCGGTTTTTTTAGCCAATAAACACCCGGTATAAAATCAGCAGCACCACGCCCGGAAGCCCAAGAAAACCCACCACCAGAGCCGTAATCGGATTCAGCGGTACAGTAAAGCCAAAATGCACGCCAATCATATTCACGACCCACAATAGCACGCCGCCAATAATCCCATTATAAATCAGCTTGAACACCAGCTTCACCGGCATCAGAAACATCCGGCCGATGAGATAAATCAGAATAATACCAAACGCGTAGGCGATGATCAGATTAACATCCACCATCACACCCGGAAACATCGACATTCAAAATCTCACTCCCTTAGTCAGGCGTCTCCCGACTACATTTCCCGCCGATTTTCCAACGCCTTGGACAGCGTCACTTCGTCGGCATACTCCAGGTCGCCACCCACCGGCAGGCCATGGGCAATCCGGGTTACGGTGACTCCCAGAGGTTTCAGCAGCCGGGCGATATACAAAGCGGTCGCTTCGCCTTCCACGTCGGGATCTGTGCACATAATCACTTCCCGGACATTGCCCCGCCCCACCCGGGTCAGCAATTCCTTCACTTTGATGTCGTCGGGACCGATACCGTCCAGCGGCGACAAGGCGCCATGCAGTACGTGATACAGCCCGTCAAAGCCATGCGTCCGCTCCATAGCCGCCACATCCCGCGGGCTTTCCACCACACACAACACGTCGCGGTCACGCCCTTCAGAGCGACACAGGCTGCAGGGATCACAATCAGTCAGGTTATAACATTCCGAACAATAGGTGATCCGTTCCTTAGCCTCTATCAGCGACTGAGCCAGAGCCGCCACCTGTTCCTTATCCATCTTCAGTATATGATAGGCCAGACGGGTGGCGGACTTGGGACCGACGCCGGGCAGGCGCCGGAACTGTTCCACCAGTCTGGCCAGCGGCGCAATATATTGCATCGTTTAAAACAATCCGGGGGGCAGGTTCATGCCGCCGGTCAGCTTGCCCATCTCCTGCGCCATCATATCGTCTACCTTGGTTATTGCTTCATTAACCGCCGCCGTGACCAGATCTTCCAGCATTTCCACATCGGACGGATCCACCGCTGCCGGATCGATTTTCAGTGACTGAATCTTTTTTTCGCCGTTAATAGTAACTTTTACAGCGCCACCGCCAGTGGAAACGTCAATAGTCCGCAGTTTCAGTTCTTCCTGCATTTTAGCCATTTCCGCCTGCATTTTCTGCACTTTTTTCATCATTCCCGCCATATTGCCCATATTACCAAACATTGTACGTCCTCCTTATTGTTCCCGGCCCCAGCGGCAGGAACATTGTTGTTTTTGTTCTAAGATAGATTAACGAAGCACTAGGAATCCTGGCGAATAATCTTGCCGCCAAACATTTTGTGCGCCTCTTGTACGGCCGGGGCATTTTCGTCGCTTTGCCCCGCCGGCGAAGTACCGGCCACGGGCTCCGCGGACCCCAGCGTACAGGCCAGACGGACCGGTCGCCCGATAACCTGAGCCAGTATTTTCTCCACGATGGCCCGATAATCCTCTTTTTCTGTGCGTTCTTTGGGAAAATTGGCCACAAAACGGACTTCCGCCTGCTGTTCCGTCAAACCGGTCAGCTGGCCCTGCATCACACAGGCATGCACGGAACGTTTGCCGCCAGTCAGCAGCTCTTTCAGCACCTGCGCCCACACTTCCGTCAGATTTCCTGTAGCGATCGGCGCCCGCGGGGCAACCGGCTCCGGATTCTCCGCCGCCGGCGGGCTTGTGGTCCGTCCGGCCCCCGGTGCCATAATGGGTTCCGTTGTTGCCACTTTTCGGGACGGTGCGACTGGTGCGGACGCAGCAGGCGCCGCCGGCTCCGGCCGTACCGCCGTTTTTGCCGGTGCACCGCCGGCCGCCAGTTGTGCTTCCAGCGCCGACACCCGCCGGAGTAAATCCTCCAGGTCGTCCCCCGCTGTCGGTTGCCGGCAAAGCGAAATCAGCGTCATCTCTACGATAATCCGCGGCTCCTCGGCCCATTTGCTTTCATTGGCCGCCGTCTGCAGGCTTTCTAAAATTTTTACAATTTCCGGATGACTGAAACGACCGCTCTGCGCCAGCATCACCGTCCGGTCTTCCTGGCATAGTTCCAGGCCTTCCATGTCCGGAGCCGCTTTGAACAGCATCAGGCTGCGAAAATGCTGTACCAGTTCTGACAATAACTGTCGTACGTCCTTGCCGGCGTTCATCAGCTCTTCCACCGCCCGCAGCAACTGAACCGCATCCCGGTTCGCCAACCGTTCCGCCATTTCGCCAACCCACTGGTGGCCGACCAGACCCAACAGCTGCCGCACATGTTCCGGTGTCACCGCTTCGCCCGGTGCGGTCAGTGAGGCGCACTGATCCAGTACACTCAAACCATCCCGCATCCCGCCGTCGGCATGAACGGCGATCATCCGGCAAGCCTCCGCCCCGATGGCAATGTTGGCACCCGCCGCCACCGCCAGCAAATGCTGTTCAATTTCCTTTGACCGGATCCGGCGAAAATCATACCGCTGGCAGCGCGAATGAATCGTAGCCGGAATCTTGTGCGCCTCTGTCGTGGCCAGTATAAACACCACATGGGCCGGAGGTTCCTCCAGCGTCTTCAGCAACGCGTTAAAGGCTTCCGTCGTCAGCATGTGGACCTCATCAATAATATATACCTTGTAGCGCCCGTCTACCGGAGCGAATTTTACGGTTTCCCGTAATTCCCGGATCTCATCAATCCCCCGGTTGGAGGCCGCGTCAATTTCAAACACGTCCATGGAAGAGCCGGAATTAATCCGTTCACAGTTGGCACAGATATTACACGGATTGACCGTAGGCCCGTTTACACAGTTCAGGGCCTTAGCCAAAATTTTGGCCATGCTGGTTTTTCCGGTTCCCCGGGGACCGGCGAACAAATAGGCATGAGCAATTTTGTCGGCGGCAATCGCATTTTTCAGGGTTACACTGACATGCTCCTGTCCCACCACCGTATCAAAGGTTTGCGGCCGGCATTGCCGGTATAACGCCACATAGGCCATGGATGTCCCCCCTCCTGCCGTTAACGCTGTGCATCGTTAAATGTTTAGCGCGACCGCGCCCTGAAGTATTTTCTTGCATATGCGAAAAAAGCAGCCATCCGGCTACTTTTTCAAAAGACCATCTCCATTGTTTTCAACGTCGGGCCGCGACAACAGCCAGGCTGCCTTGCGGCACATGAAAGTGATCACTTACCGCTGCTTCCTTCCGGACCTGACGGGGTTCATGAGTTTCCATTGCGCAAGACCCAACCGCCGCCGCGGTCCGACCTTGAAAACAAAAAAACACGGCCAATTTTGCCGCCGGCTTACTCCTGTCATTCCAGGTGTATATATGGCGGAGAGAGAGGGATTCGAACCCTCGGTACAGTTTCCCGTACACACGCTTTCCAGGCGTGCTCCTTCAACCACTCGGACATCTCTCCGTGCTCTCCTCAAACGATCCTGTCATTCAGTTGCTGTCACCGGACCACCTGTGTGATATTTTTATCCCCACGTCAACGTATTATATACTATATGCCTCTAAAACGCAAGCACGACAACCCGTTTTTTTAAAATTTTTACCGTCTTTCCTCCCAACTTCCTCCGTAAATACTATCCACGATTAAAGGAAAATATCACTTCTCGCCGAAATGATTACAGTAATAATACATATAATCCAACAGCGAAATCCAGTCCATCGCACCGCAAATTGAACGCCGGGGAGGTCTTGGAATGAAGTCCATTCAACGGCACTTTTGGGCTGTGTTGTTGTTTGTCTGTGCCCTGACGCTGCCGAGTTCAGCGACTGCCACACCCGGTCCCGACCAGCAAATAGCCGAAAAGAATATTTTAATTCTGCATTCTTACCATAAAGGTTTGGCCTGGACCGACGAGCAAAACGAAGGAATGATCCAAACCTTTCATCAACAAAACCTGGAGCCGCTGTTCCATGTGGAATATATGGACTGGAAATATAGCCCCACCGAAGAAAATTTGCGGCAACGCTACGATCAATATCGATTACGCTACGCGGCACGAAAAATCGACCTGATTCTGACTACCGACGATGCCGCCCTGTCTTTCGCCTTAAAATACCGGCAGGAATTGTTTTCCAACGCACCGATCGTATTCAACGGCGTCCTTCAGCATGCGGCCCGGCAAATGCTCCGGGGACAAACCAACGTCACCGGTGTTTATGAGCGCTTTGATACCGCCGGAACAGTTCAGTTGATGCAGAACTTTAATCCTTCCCTCCGGCATGTCTATCTCCTGTACGACAATAGCGAAAGCGGCCTGCAAACCGCCCAAATCATGATGGATGAGGCTCGCAGCGTCAATTCTTCACTGAATTTTATTCATTTGAACGCAACGACTTTTCAGAACATTTTGCAATTACTGACCAATCCGCCGGATACGGATCATAGCGCGGTCCTGGTCAATACTTACAGCCGTGATACGGAAGGCATCAGCATGGAGATGGAACGTTTCGTCCGCCGTTTCAGTGAAGTCAGTAAAATCCCCCTCTATATATTATACGATTTTGACAGCAATCATGGTGCCGTGGGCGGCAGTCTGGCCGTCAGCCGCCAGCAGGGAAACATGTCAGCTCAGTTGGGCATTCGTATCCTTCGTGGTGAAAACGCCGGCGACATCCCCGCGGCAGTTGACGCCGGCTTCACCACTATCATTGACTATAACCGGCTGCTTCGCTATCGCTTGCCGTTAGACCGGATTCCCGCCGCCGCACAAGTGATTAACCGACCGTTGACTTTTTACGAACGTCATCAGGATGCGATCCGGGCGGCCATCGCAGTATTCGCCGTGATGTCGCTGATCATTTTCCTGCTGCTGGTTAACCTGCGCCACCGGACGATGACCGCGAAAAAACTTGCTGCGGCCCGGACATACCTGGATAAAATCATTAACGCCGTACCCGATCCGATTGCCGTGAAAGACGGCAAATACCGCTTCGTGCTCGTCAACCAGGCCATGACCGATTTAGTGGGCCGCCAACGCAAAGACATCCTGCACAAAACAACCGCCGAGGTTGCCTACACCAGCCAAACGGCCGTTCATGACCTTCATGACAAGGAAGTGCTGACCAGCGGCCTTGAGGCATCCTACATCTGGGATACGCTGGACGCCCAAGGTCATGTTCGGGTGTTGGAAACACGAAAAACCTGTTATATCGACCCGCAGGGACATCATTTCCTGGTAGCCGCGAGTCGCGATATCACGGAGCTGAAACAGGCGGAAGCCGCCTTGAAACAATTAAATGAAGAGCTGGAACTCAAGGTTCAGCACCGAACCCGGCAGTGGGAAAACGCCAACACGGAACTGGCCGCGCTGAATCAGGAAATGCAGTCCATGAATGAAACCCTCCTGGAAGCCAATCTTACCCTGAAAGAAGAAGTGAGCGAACGGCGCCGGATCGAAGCGGAACTGCAACAGACCGTCAATACGCTGCGCCAAACTCAGGAGCAGCTGGTCCGCTCGGGAAAGCTGGCGGCACTCGGTTTACTGGTCGCCGGTGTGGCCCACGAAATCAACACCCCATTGGGTAATAGCGTCACCGCGGCCTCACTCCTGCGCTGCAGCCAGGAAAACCTGGCCGCCTATATTGACAGTCCCCCCGTCAGCCGTTCCACTATCAAGGAGCATTTGGCGGATCAACTGGAAAGCCTGGTACTCTTGGAATCCAATCTGCACCGGGCCGTGGAGCTGGTCCAGAGTTTTAAAACGGTAGCCACGGACCAACTGCAGGAAGAAAAACATTTATTCCTGGTCCGCCAGTGTTTAAACGATACGTTATTGACGCTGCACTCCCGTTTGAAGAAGACCCATCTGCAGGTTATTGTCCATTGTCCTGAGGATCTGGAATGGAATAGTTACCCCGGCATTCTTTCCCAAATAGTGTCCAATTTGATCATCAATGCCCTCACCCACGCTTATGATCCCCTGCAGGAAGGCCGGCTGCTGCTGGAAATATTCCGTGACGGGACGGATATGGTTTGCCGGTATACCGATGATGGCAAAGGGATGTCCGCGAACGTCCGCGAAAAAATCTTCGATCCTTTTTTTACCACCCGCCGCGGCAGCGGCAGTACCGGCCTAGGTATGTATATCGTCTACAATCTGGTAACACAAAAGCTGGGTGGCAGCATTCATTGTGACAGCGCCCCTGGTGATGGTACCCGTTTTGTTATTCGTGTCCCTTTCCAATCTCCGGATTAAACAAACTCATCGCTGGGGATCAACATTTTACAAGGATGTTATTTTATTGTTAATCTTAATGATTGCGAGAAGGAAAAATTTCACTTTTTGTCGAATTTTCTTTTCTCTAGAACTGCGCACACGCCTTGACCCTGCAATTTATAGGAATTTTTTCCTAAGCACCGGTTCACTCGCGTCTGCCGAAATGAATGGAGGACCCTTATGAATTTTTCCAGTCTTAGTAAAAAAATGTCGCTCTGCTTTTCTTTGTTTATCGCGCTGGCCATTGCCGCGGTAACCATTCCCTCTCTGTATTTTTTTTCCGCCAGCCTGGAAACCGCTTATGAAAAGCAGTCCACTTTGGGCCAGGAAGGATTGATGCAGCTCCTGGAAAACTATAAAACATCCGCGGCCACGCAAGCGGTGATGTTTGCCGGCTATCCCGGGGTCAGCAAGGCCGTCGCGGAAAAAGACACGGCGACATTACTACGCCTGCTGGCACCGCTGGCTCAGGAAGCGAAAATTGATTCGGTGACCATTTCCGACGAAAAAGGTGTCGTGATTGCCCGCACCCACGAAAACAGAATTGGTGACAGCGTGACTAACCAGGCCAACGTCCGGTCAGCGCTCCAGGGGAAAGTTCAGCCTACCGTGGAATCCGGTACGGTAGTCCGCCTCTCGGTAAGGGCCGGCGCGCCGGTACGCAATGAATCCGGTCAGATTGTCGGTGTCATCACGCCGGGATATACCGTCTCGAAAGACGATATTGTCGATCAGGCCAAGCGCATGTTCGGTGTGGAAGCCTCTTTGTTTCTCGGCGACGAACGGGTATCCACCACGCTTACCCAGGATGGCAAGCGTCTGGTCGGCACTAAGCTGGACCCTGTTATTGCCGACAAAGTCCTGAAGCAGGGACAAAAATATCTGGGCCGGGCTGATTTTGCCGGCAAAAATTTCATCACGGTGTACGCACCGCTGCTGGGACCGAATAATCAGCCGCTGGGCGTTGTCTTCGCCGGTCTGGACACAACGGAGCTGGTCGCACAGGAAAAGCAGCTCATAAGCATTATTGCCGTCATATCCCTGGGAATTCTGGTGATTGGTGTCTTTTGGATCCTCTGGTTTGCCCGGGGATTGACCTCCCCCATCCAGCAAATGCTTGATATTGTCGCTCAAGTAACCGCCGGCAATCTGACCGCCAAACTTTCGGTCAGATCCCGCGATGAACTGGGGCTGCTGGCCAGCCACTTTAACCAAATGGTGGAGCAACTGCGGGCGTTGGTAACAAAAGTAAACAGTCAGGCAGAAAATCTTTCGGCCGCCAGCGAAGAGCTGACCGCCAGCGCCGAGCAGTCCGCCCAAGCTTCCACCCAAATCGCCGCCGCCATTACCGGCGTGGCAGCCGGCGCCGAGCAGCAATTAAAAGCCGTTGACAGCACCACCGTCGTCGTCGAACAAATTGCCACCGATATTCGCCAAATCGCCACCAAGGCCAGTCTCGTTACCACGACCTCAGCCAAATCCGCCGGTGCGGCCCAGACCGGCAGTATTGCGCTGGAAAAAAGCATCACACAAATGAACCACATTGAAGAGACGGTGATCCGCTCCTCTCAGGTAGTCACCAAGCTGGGCGACCGTTCTAACGAAATCGGTACAATTGTTGACACCATTGCCGGAATTGCCAGCCAGACCAACTTACTGGCGCTTAACGCCGCCATCGAGGCGGCCCGGGCCGGCGAGCAGGGCCGTGGCTTTGCCGTTGTCGCCGAAGAAGTCCGGAAGCTGGCCGAACAATCACAAAATGCGGCTCAGGAAATTGCCAAATTGATTACGGAAATCCGTCTGGATACTGCCAACGCCGTAACCGCCATGAGCGAAGGCACGGAAGAGGTTCATCAGGGAACCCTGGTAGTCAGCGATGCCGGTCGGGCGTTCCGGGAAATTGCCGTTTCGATCGACGAAGTGACGGCCCAAATCACTGAAATCATGCAGGCCATCAACCATATTGTCGATGGCAGTCAACAGATTGCGGATTCCATGCGTTCTGTTGATCACATCAGCCAAAATGCCTGCCGCCAATCCCAGTCTGTGTCGGCCGCCACCGAAGAGCAGTCAGCCACGATGGAAGAAATCGCCGCTTCCAGCCATACCCTGGCTAAAATGGCCGAAGAATTAAGTGCAGCAGTCAGTCAGTTCAAAATATGAAAAATGACACCTAAATGATTTGACAGGAGGCATCAGCGTGACCCCATCCGCTCATTTGGAACCGCCCGAACAAATCGAGGCCAGCAGCGTCTGCCTCGAAGTCACCGATCAAACCACCGGTCAAACCTATCGTCGCCATTTGCCGATACATTACCTTGAAAATGCGGTTGGCATTTTGTTGTCCGGAGAAACCCTGGAGGGCCAACCGGCGCAGCTGGCCTTCCTTTCCGCCAATACTGCCGCCCGCATCCGTGACGTTATCGGTCAGGGTGCCGATACGCACCGCTGTAAATGAAAGATCCCCCGTTCAGGGGGATTTTCATTTATAGTAGTTTTTCACTTGATGGAAACAACAACCGCTCCGGTAACAGTCTGCAATTGATCCGGCGTCAACCGGAACACGGCATGAGGAGTTCCCGCTGCCGCCCAGATTTCGGAGTATTGCATCAGGTCTTCATCCATCAGCACCGCCTGGTATTTCTCATTGCGCAGCGGCGGAATCCCGCCAATGGCAAAACCGGTTGCCTCAAGCACATAAGCGGCATCCGCCCGCACAATTTTTTCACCCAGCCGGGCCGACACGGTTTTCTCATTCACCCGGTTGACACCACTAGCCACTACCAGCACCGGCCGCTGCCCTTCTTTTGTTTTAAAAATCAGAGATTTTGCGATTTGAGCCACTTCACACCCCACCGCCGCCGCCGCTTCCTGCGAAGTTCTTGTTGATTCCGCCATCTCCACCACTTCCAGTACAATTCCCAGCGCATTCAAACCATCCTGAACTTTCTGCGCACTTGTTTTTAACGGTTTCATCCGTCATTCCTCCTCTACCGTGAAATATGCTATAA
>DATMYQ010000183.1:0-26719 GCA_035560935.1 Patescibacteria group bacterium
ATAAGCATGAAAAGCTATAATCTCACGAGTCAGATAAAAACTTCATACCGTACGCTGCCGGGAATGATTACGAACATGCTTCGCGAATCCATTCTGTCTGGGGAAATAAGTGGAGGAACCCAACTCAAACAGGAGGAGTTGTCGACAAAATTTGGCGTAAGTATGAGCGCGTTGCGAGAAGCTTTGAAAAGTTTGGAAGCAGAAGGATTGGTAAGGTTTTATCCTAATCGTGGGGCGGTGGTTAGCGAATTGTCCGCCGATGAAGCGCAGGAAATATTTGATATACGGATTTTTTTGGAATTGGGAGCATTGGAACTGGCTATTCCCAATCTGACGGAAGCTGATTTAACCGTAGCAGAAGAAATTTTGAATAAAGCCGATGCACAAACTCAAAGTGAACATTGGAGTGAACTGAATTGGCAGTTTCACGAAACTCTGTATCGGTCCGCAAGGCGTCCCAAACTATTGGCTCTGATTCAGAATATGCATAACAATGTGGAACGTTATATGCGTTTATACTTGACAACGATGCACCACCAAACAAAATCACAGGCGGAACATCGCGCGTTACTGGACGCTTGTGCTAAAGGAAATATAAAAGGTGCACAAAAATTATTACGCACGCACATGGTTGATGCGAGCATCAACTTGATCGAATACTTGGCTCATTAGTAAAAAAGCTAAATTTTGAAGGTGTTTACGTATTGTATATTTTCGAAAATCGAAAATATACAATACTGCGGGTATATAAAAATGCACCAAAATTTAAGGAGGGACCAATATGTCGAGCAAACGAATTGAAAATTTTAAGAAAACATATATCGACGCTAAGCCATCTATCAGTATCCACCGGGCGGTAGCTTTCACAGAATCGCATCAGGAAACGGAAGGAGAAGCCGTTATTATCCGGCGGGCAAAAGCATTTCAGGCGGTGTGTAAGAGCATACCTGTAACTATTTTTGATAATGAAATTGTTGTCGGGGCTGTAGGCGAGTTTTTGAAGACCGGTGTGATTTGCCCTGAATATTCATGGCAGTGGGTTGAGCAGGAAATGGATTCGTTTGAGAGTCGTGAACAGGACCCCTACCGCATCGACGAAAAATCAAAAGAAATTTTGCGTGAAAAAGTTTTTCCGTATTGGCGGGGCAAATCGCTGGAAGAAAATTTCCTGTCGCGTATTAATCAGGAAACAGGCAAAATTTTGATTGATACCGGTATTATTGACAATGATTCTAAGTGGAGAAACGCCGTAGGTGAAATCACTGCTGATTATCAGGATATTATCTTTAAAAAAGGCTTTGGCGGTCTAAAAAAAGAAGCCCTGGATTATCTGAAAAATTTGGAGCCACTTAGTGCGGACACACTGGAAAAGATTGATTTCTACACTGCGGCAGTCCTGGTATGTGACGGAATTGTCATTTTGGCGAATCGGTATTCGGAGAAAGCAGCAGAACTGGCACAGATGGAGACAGAGCCAGCTCGGCAAGCAGAACTATTAGAAATTTCCCGAGTTTGCCGGAAAGTACCGGAGCATCCACCGGAGAGTTTTCAGGAAGCGGTGCAGAGTGTATGGTTTACTCAACTTGGCTCCGTCCTGTCGGAAAACTCACTGGCATTAAATCTTGGACGCTTTGATCAATATATGTATCCATATTATGTGCACGACATAAGAGACGGTGCTGTTACGGAAGGAAAAGCGCAGGAGCTGATTGAAGCGCTTTGGATAAAGCTTTCGGAATGGGTGTGGGCGATTTCGAGCAACACAGCCAAGTTTTTCGCCGGATATAATTCTTTTCAGAATCTGACTGTTGGCGGTAGAACCAGAGAAGGCCGGGATGCAACGAACGAACTATCTTATATGTGCTTGCGAGCAACGGAAAACGTGAAAACACATCAACCGGGGCTGAGTGTGCGGATTCATCCGGACAGTCCGGATGAATTCCTTTTGGCCGTATGCAAATTAATTCGTGTCGGGACAGGATTTCCTGCAGTACACAACGACCGAGTCGGCTCAGAAATGCTGCTGGCAGAAGGCCTGTCACCGGAAGATGCACGTGACTGGAGTAACTGCGGTTGCGTAGTGCCGCATTTCCGGAAAGTGGGCAAGTGGACTTCCGCAGTGAATATCAACTTGGCAGCGGCGCTTGAATATGCCCTGAATAGCGGAAGAAGCCGGCTTACGGGAAAAGAAATGGGGCTTTCGGAAGTGCCGGTTACTGAGTTCAGGAGTTATGAAGAAGTGAAAGCGGCTTTTTATAAACAACTGGCATATCTAATAAAGCATTCGGTGATTGGATCGGTTACCGCCCAGCAGATTCACTCTGACATGGTGCCCAGGCCGTATATCTCGATGCTGGTTGACGGGTGCATGGAGAAGGGAAAAGACCTCAGCAAAGGGGGCGCAAAATATAATCTTGGACCGGTTCTTACCGGAATTGGCGTGGCGGATTCCGCCAATTCATTGGCAGTGATTAAGAAACTGGTGTTTGAAGACGGGAAGTATACATTAGAACAAATAAATACAGCGTTGGATGCCGATTGGAGAGGTTATGAAGAGCTGAGACAAGCGGTTCTGTCTTGCCCGAAGTATGGCAATGATGATGATTATGTTGACGCCATCGCTTCAGAAATCAGTGATTTTTATTACCGGGAAGTTCGGTCGTACAGAGATTATTTTGGCGCACTTTTCAATTCTGCGTTTATGGGAATTTCCAACTATATTCCGGCAGGGAGCGTGATTGGTGCGACACCGGACGGCAGAAAAGCAAAATCTCCGTTGACGGAAGGGGTATCACCGCATGCGGGTACTGATTTGACAAGTCCTACCGCTGCAATGCGTTCGGTGGCCAAAATTAATCACGACGTCCATTCCGGCGGTACTCTGATGAATATTAAGCTGGCTCCGGAACTGTTGAAATCTGACCGAAACTTGAAAAATTTAGCGGCGCTGATTCGGGCGTATTTCTCCCTGGGCGCTTTCCATGTTCAATTTAATGTGATTTCTACGGAAATATTGAAAAAAGCGCAGGAACAGCCGGAGGAATACAAGGATTTGCTTGTCAGGGTAGCTGGCTATAGTACGCAGTTTGTCAATTTGTCCCGTGAAGCCCAGAACGCCATCATTGAAAGAACGACCTATGAAACAATGTAGCGGCAATATATTCCAGATACAGCGATGGTCCATTAATGACGGCGAAGGGCTAAGAACTACGGTTTTCCTGAAAGGGTGCCCACTGCGCTGTAAATGGTGTGCAAATCCGGAATCATGGAATGGGAACTCCGAAGTGCTGTTCTTCCCGGAAAAATGTGCGGGTTGCAACCGTTGTGTGTCTGCTTGTGTTCAGGGGGCAATTACTGCAGGGAAACTTCTTCCTTGTTTTGACCGTGAGAAATGTTGCGGTTGTGCCAAATGCTGTGAAGTGTGTTTGAGCGGCAGCCGCAAGATGATTGGGTCGATCATGACGGTCGCTGAGGTCATGGAAGTCATTAAAAGAGATACCGTGTTTTATCGGGAATCGGGGGGGGGAGTTACGTTTTCCGGCGGAGAACCATTTGCCCAGCCTGAGTTTTTGCGGTGTCTTGCGATTGCTTGCAGCCAAACTGGCATTGATACTGCAGTTGAAACGAGCGGATATTTTGATTGGGAACAGGTAAAAGACATCTTCGAGATATTGGACTGCGTTTTTGTGGATATCAAACACATGGATGACGAGTGTCATAAAAAAATGACTGGAGTAGGCAATCAGAGGATTTTAGAAAATATCACCCGGATATCGCAGATGCATCCGCACACGATTGTCCGTGTTCCGCTGATTGAAGACGTCAACGCCAATGAAGAGAATATCAATAAAATGTGCGAGTTTCTGGTGAAAAATACGAGGGTGAACGCGGTAGAACTTCTTCCTTATCATGATTTTGGAGAATCAAAGTATCGTGCTATTGGGAGTCACGGACAGACGTTTAAAACTCCTAATGAGGCAACCATTGATGGATTAAAACGAATCCTATCTGCCCGCGGGTTACGCATCGTAGATTTTAAATAACGCAAGGATTTCGGTGGAAATTCCCCCGGGACGTTGTAAAGCAAAGGTGCTTTAAGTGGAGAATATTGCAGGACATCTTCATTTGAAGCACTTTTTCTTCCATTGCAATTCACAGAATAAACGATAACTTTTAAATGTGCAGTTGTTTTCTGTATTGGTTCTCCGAAAAGAGTTTCAATATGGAAATATTATAAGGAGGAGAATGTAATAATGAATGACAAAAAACAGAAAGCTTTTCAGTTTGTGGATGCGCATCGTGACGAAATGGTATCGTTGTGGGAAGAGGTTGTTGGAATAGAAAGCGGGCCACACGAGAAACAGGGAATTAACAAAGTCGCTGATCGCTTTAAGCAGATACTGGATCAGGAAGGGGCCAGTTCCCGTCTGATTGAGTTTGAAAAAGCCGGTAGTATGTTGATTGCCGAGATTGGGGGAAATTCTTCCCGCCCCGGGGTCATTTTCATGGGGCATATGGATACTGCTTGCCCTGCAGGAGCTATTGCCGAACGTCCTTTTACCATCAAAGAAGGAATTGCTTACGGCCCTGGTGTTTTAGATATGAAAGGCGGTATTGTGTCGGCAATTTATGCGATAAAAGCACTGAAATCCGCCGGTTATAACCTACGAGCACTGAAAGTGGTTCTGGCTGGGGATGAAGAGGTTCTGCACGCTCATTCTAATGCTCCTGACATATTTATTGAGGAAGCGAAAGGTTATGCGGCGGCATTTAACATGGAAACCGGTTTTGTAGACGATGGAATTGTCGTCGGTCGTAAGGGTGTTGCCCGGATTATGATGGAAGTTAAAGGTGTTGCCGCTCATGCCGGGAACGATCCGGAAAATGGCCGGAGCGCCATTTTGGAAATGGCGCACAAAATTATTGCGGTGCAAAACTTAACTGACTGGGAAAAGGGCATTAGTTTCAATGTCGGCGTAATGCAAGGCGGGACGACTTCCACCGCCATTCCTGATTATGCCAAAATTTTTATTGACGTACGTTATAAAAACCCCGACGACTTACCGGAAATTATTAAGCAAATCGAGACCGTTGGTGCTAAAGTTTACGTGGAAGGAACGTCGACTGCGGTTGTATTTATGGATGGTATCAAGCCAATGAAAACCACCGACGGGGTGAAACAGTTATTTGAAATTGTAAAGCGGGCATCGGAGGAAAATGGTTTGGGGACGCCTTATGCGAAGTTGACGGGCGGCGGTTCGGATTCGGCCTACTCTGTGCTGGCCGGAGTTCCGACGGTGTGTGCGATGGGTGTAAAGGGCGGACGTAATCATAGCCCGGAGGAATATGCTATTGTGGAAACCCTGTTTGAAAGATCCAAATTGCTTATTGCCAGCATACTTAAGCTGGACGACAGTCTGTGATTGCCGGAAAGTGAGTCTGCCTTAGCGCAGCGCAAGGCTAAATTGACAGGAGGAAAGTACATGGCAGAAGAAAATCAGGAAAAATACAAGGTTACCTGGAAGGGTTGGTTATCACTATTCATACTGCTCATTTCTTTTTCCGGCGTGTTTGCCAAGATTGACAGTCCCTTGCGAGCCCTGGACTTCCAGGTGCTTACGGGAGACTTTGGGCAAGTGGCCAAGGGGATAATATTCACTGGCAAAGGAGGAACCGGCGCGCGTGACGGTTTTATGTTCGCGTTAACGTTGTTTCCGACGTTGATGTTTGCATTGGGATGCATTCAGGTGGCTGAGTCGCTGGGAGCTCTGCGGGCGGCTGAAATATTGTTCCGGCCGATTCTGCAGCCTTTTATGGGGATTCCGGGGGCCAGCGGCCTGGCTTTTGTCAGTAGTTTAACCAGTTCTGATGTGGCAGCGGTCATGACCAAGGAACTTGTGGAAGACAAAATGATGACAGAAGAAGAAAGGGCAATCTTTGTCGCATACCAGTATGCCGGGTCGGCTCCGGTTACCAACACTTTCGGTACCGGAGCGGCTTTGCTGCCGATCAGCGTTTTGCCGGTGGGGGTGGTTATCGCTTTGATCTTTTTTGTGAAAGTCATGGGCGCTAATTTGGTCCGCCTGTATATAAAATGGCTGGCGTCTAAAAACAAAGGAGAGGAGATCGGAGCAAATGGCTAACCAAACTGCCGTGGGGCTGGATGTTCAGAAAGTGAAACCGAGTGTGGTTGAAGAGTTTGTAGCGGGCGCGAAAAAGGGGTTTTACATTGGTGCGGAAATGATCGCTCCGGCCATGGTGTTGGCGTATGTCCTCATTCAGTTTTTAGAGATCACCGGACTGATGAAGGGGGTCGGCAGCATCCTTGAACCAGTGATGGCTGTATTTGGCCTGCCGGGCGAAGCCATCTTTGCACTGGTTGCCGCTTTCTTTGCTAAAGCGGCCGGATGTGCCACCGCGGCGACCCTTTATTCGAAAGGGGTTATTACCGCTGCTCAGGCGACAATTCTTTTTCCCGCATGCGTAACGATGGGAACTCTGATCGGTCACTTCGTTCGGATCGTAATAGTGTCAAATGTCAATAAAAAATGGCATTCGCTGCTGCTGTGTGTACCTTTGGTAGATGCGGCGGTTGTCATGATATTGACCAGAGTGGTTTTGAACGTAATGGGACTAAGTTAAGTATTTTATAAGAAAAATACCCGGGGGCAGGATTGTTTTGCCAGACAAGACAAGCCTGTCCCCTTGGTTTGGCAACACAGCGTGATGAAATCAGGATTAGATTCGAAACGAGAGGATTGATGAAAACGATGAAGAAAACAATGAAAACGATGGATGGCAATACTGCGGCAGCTTACATATCGTACGCCTTTACCGATGTAGCGGCGATTTTCCCGATTACGCCTTCGTCCAATATGGCAGAAAGCGTTGATGAATGGGCTTCTCAGGGGAAAAAGAATTTATTCGGACAAACTGTAGAGGTCGTGGAAATGCAATCAGAGGGCGGCGCAGCCGGCGCGGTGCACGGATCGTTGCATGCCGGGGCTTTGACGACTACTTATACCGCTTCTCAAGGGTTGTTGCTGATGATTCCCAACATGTATAAAATTGCCGGGGAGCTATTGCCGAGCGTGTTTCATGTCAGCGCCAGAGTTGTTGGCGCCAATGCCATTAGTATCTTTGGCGATCATTCTGACGTGATGGCAACAAGGCAAACCGGTTTTGCGATGATGGCGGAAAGCAGCGTCCAGCAAGTTATGGATCTGGCTGCCGTGGCGCATTTGTCCGCCATAAAAGGGCGTGTGCCGTTTCTCAACTTCTTTGATGGGTTTAGAACTTCACATGAAGTGCAGAAGATTGAAGTGCTGGAATATGAAGAACTGGATAAACTACTGGACCGCGAAGCTGTCAATGCTTTTAGAAAACGAGCGCTGAATCCTGATCATCCGTTGACAAAGGGTACCGTACAGGGTATAGATATTCATTTCCAACAACGAGAAGTGTCCAATCGTTTTCATCAGGAAATTCCCGCCATCGTCGAAGGATATATGGCCGAAATCAGCAAACTGACCGGACGGGAATACCATCTGTTCAACTATCATGGCGCGATTGACGCCGAGCGGATGATTATTGCCATGGGATCTATGTGCGAAGCCATTGAAGAAGTGGTGGATTATCTCAATGAAAAGGGCGAAAAAGTCGGATTGCTGACAGTTCATCTCTATCGGCCATTCTCGCTGGAACACTTCTTTAAATATATTCCCACCACTGTACAAAAAATTGCAGTGCTGGACCGGACCAAAGAAATGGGGGCATTGGCAGAACCTTTATATATCGATGTAAAAACCGCCTTTTACGGAAAAGCGTGGCAGCCGGTAATCGTCGGCGGGCGTTGCGGCGTTGGCGGCAAAGACGTTATCCCCAGCCATATTCAAGGTGTTTTTGACAATTTGAAAGCGGGTAACCCCCGCGATAATTTTACCGTGGGCATTATTGATGATGTCAATCATACCTCATTGCCCTTTGGTGAAGATATTGACACTACTGTTGCCGGAACAAAAGCCTGCAAATTCTGGGGAATCGGTTCTGATGGCACTGTGGGAGCCAATAAAAACTCCATCAAGATCATTGGCGATCATACGGACATGTATGCCCAGGCGTATTTTGCCTATGACGCCAAAAAATCCGGCGGTGTAACTATTTCTCATTTGCGCTTCGGTAAAAAACCGATAAAATCTCCGTATCTCATCCATAAAGCAGATTTTATTGCCTGCCACAACCAATCCTACGTGCATAACTACAACGTATTGGAGGGACTGAAACCAGGCGGCAGTTTTCTGCTAAACTGCCAGTGGAGTCAAGCAGAACTGGAGCAGAACTTACCAGCGATGATGAAACGATATCTCGCGGACAACGACATTCAAATGTATATTGTGGATGCCGTGAAAATCGCACAAGAAATTGGCTTGGGCGGCAGAATTAACATGATCATGCAGGCGGCTTTTTTCAAAATTGCCGGCATCATTCCGGAAGCAGAAGCAATTCAATATCTAAAAGAAGCGATCCGAAAATCCTACGCTAAAAAGGGCGAAACCATAGTTGCGATGAATAGTGCGGCGGTAGACCAGGGGGCAAACGCACTTGAAAAAGTCGCCATTCCTGCTTCCTGGAAAACCGCACAGGAAAACCAAACCAATACGCAGAAAGAATTGCCGGCATTTATCAAAAACATTCTTCTGCCGATGAATCGGCAAGAAGGCGACAAATTGCCCGTGAGCGCATTTATTGGTTTGGAAGACGGTTCCTATCCGATGGGCACCGCCGCTTACGAAAAACGGGGAATTGCTATTGCGGTGCCGGAATGGCAAGCGGAAAAGTGTATTCAATGCAACCAATGCGCTTATGTATGCCCCCACGCAGCGATTCGGCCTGTGTTGCTCAGCGAGAAAGAACAGCAGCAGGCGCCTGCCGGCTTTACGACAAAACCATGCAACGGACAGAAAGAATTGTACTTTTCGATGGCCGTATCGCCTTACGATTGCACCGGTTGCGGCAATTGCAGCCAAGTTTGCCCGGTGCAAGAAAAAGCGTTGGCAATGAAACCGTTAACCACACAATTGCCGCAGGCTACGCTGTGGGATTATGCCATGAACATTGCTCCCAAAAACAATCCACTGAACGCGTTTACCGTAAAAGGCAGCCAGTTTGAACAACCGCTGGTGGAATTTTCCGGCGCTTGCGCCGGTTGTGGTGAAACACCTTACGCCAAACTGGTGACCCAGTTATTCGGTGACCGGATGATGGTGGCCAATGCCACTGGCTGCTCTTCGGTCTGGGCGGATAGTGTTCCTTCCATGCCTTATACCACAAATCATCGCGGCCATGGACCGGCGTGGGGGAACTCTCTGTTTGAAGACAATGCCGAATATGGCTTTGGCATGATGACAGCGGTAAAACAACTCAGAAAACAACTTGCTTTATCCGTTGCTAAAGCTGCCCAATCAGGATGGGGAGAATCGTTTACAAGCGCCTGCGAAACCTGGCTGACCCATATCGATCAGGGCGAAGGATCCAGAGCACGGGCGGACCAGCTTATCGCCCAACTGGAACAAATAAAAGAAAAAGACGAATTGCTCAATAAAATTTACAATAATAAAGATTTTCTTGTGAAACGGTCCCAATGGATTTTTGGTGGCGACGGCTGGGCCTATGACATCGGTTTTGGCGGCTTGGACCATGTTCTGGCCTCAGGAGAAGACGTTAATGTGCTGGTGTTTGACACAGAAGTTTATTCAAACACTGGCGGGCAGTCTTCCAAAGCGACGCCGGCCGCCGCCATCGCAAAATTTGCGGCCAGCGGCAAAAAGACCAAAAAGAAAGATCTGGGTATGATCGCCATGAGCTATGGTTATGTCTATGTGGCGCAAATTGCTATGGGAGCCGATAAAAACCAAACCCTCAAAGCCATTGCCGAGGCGGAGGCGTATCCGGGACCGTCGCTGATTATTGCCTACGCTCCCTGCATTAACCATGGGATGAAAGTCGGTATGGGCTGCAGCCAGCTAGAAGCCAAGCGAGCCGTAGACAGCGGCTATTGGGCGCTGTATCGCTATAACCCCCAACTAACAATAAAACCTGACGGAGAAAATCCTTTTACACTGGATTCTAAAGAACCGACGATGAACTTTAAAGAGTTTTTATTGGGAGAAGTGCGCTATTCGGCATTAAAACAGCAATTTCCCGATATGGCGGAGGCGCTGTTTGAAAAAACCGAGCAAGATGCTAAGGAAAAATTGGAAAAGTATAAAATGCTGGCAAATCAGTAAGCCGTAGTGAGGCAAAAAATGATAAAAAACAGGAGGAATTATATTATGAAAAAAGTTGTGAATACCGATCAGGCTCCGGCGGCAATAGGGCCTTATTCCCAGGCAATAAAGGCGGGAGGATTCTTGTTTGTCTCCGGTCAAATTCCTGTTGATCCTGCTACCGGCGACGTAGTGCCCGGTGATGTTGCAGCCCAGACGAAACAGGTTCTGGAAAATATTACGGCCATTTTAAAAAGCGAAAATATCAGTTTGGCCAATGTCGTGAAGACGGCAGTATTCCTTACAGATATGAATGATTTTCAGATGGTAAACCAGGTTTATGGAGAATATTTTTCAACCGACGCTCCGGCGCGAGGGTGTGTTCAGGTAGCCAGATTGCCGAAAGATGTTTCTGTTGAGATTGAAGCTATTGCTTGTTTATAGCTTCGGGGGGATTACCCGGGTGATTCGGTTATAAGCTAAGCAGCGAGTTTTTGCCGGCAAGCCTAAGTGTAGCAAGGGCGTTATATGGGGAACTCTTAGCTGAGGAGGATACCAATGGATAAGGCGATTGCAAATAAAATTGTGGAGTTTATTTTTCAGGAAACTGAACTGAGTGCGGTTATTTGCGACCATGAAGGGATTATTGTGGCTGCCAGAGAAGTGTCGCGCGTGGGGAATGTTCACAGTGGATCCCGGAAAGTACTGGCCGAGAGAATTGAGCACCGGATTGTAACTGCTGAAGACGAGCAACGTTCCGGGGGAGCGGTAAAAATGGGCGTTCATTTACCGATTGTGTATAAAAATGAATGGGTCGGCAGTTTCGGTATCGGCGGAGACCCTGTTTATTCAAAACCGATTGCTAAGATTGCCACCGGCCTTTTTCGTTGGGAGCTGCAAGCGGCGGAAAACAACGAATTGCTTCATGAGCAAGCGCAGCAAGTGAGCGATTCGATTACCACGATTGCCGCCACCATTGAAGAGTTGAATGCTTCGCAGGAAGATTTGGCGGCTACTATGCAGAATGTTGCTGATTTATCGGATCGTGTGTCGGTGAACGTCAGCAATACTGATACCGTGATATCAACCATTCAACAGATCGCCAGTCAGACCAATTTACTGGGGCTTAATGCTGCAATCGAGGCAGCGAGGGTTGGTGAACAAGGAAGAGGTTTCGCCGTTGTAGCGGAAGAGGTTCGAAAACTTTCTGATCAGAGCCATCATTCCGCTAAAGATATTCAGGCAACATTGCAGGAGTTAAAGTTATCGATGGAAATGGTGATCAGCCATACTCAGCAAACGGCAGGTATTACCAAAGAACAGGCCGTGGCGACAGAGTCGATTACCGAACGGGTGATGGCCTTAAAGGTGGTGGGAGAAAAACTGTTATCTATGGCAAAAGATGAATAGGGCAGGGTGAGTATATGAAAAGTCAGAAGGAGCAAGCCTTCCAATTTATTGATGAACACCGGGAAGAAATGTTGTCATTATGGCAGGAACTTGTCAATATGGAGAGTGGATCGCAGCATAAGGCGGGGATTGATGCTGTTGCAGGCCGAATTCAACAAGTCCTGGCAAGCGCAGGGGCAGTTACCCGAATCATTGAAATGGAACCAGCCGGAAATATGCTGATCGGAGAGCTTGGCGCCGATAGAAAAAAATCGAAGGTATTATTCATGGGCCATATGGATACTGTTTTTCCGGTTGGCACTGTTGACAAAAGGCCGTTTGCGATCCGTGACGGCCTTGCTTATGGGCCGGGCGTTCTTGATATGAAGGGTGGGATAGTGGCTGAAGTCTATGCAATGAAAGCGTTGCAGGCAGCCGGATATAATGCGCGGCCGTTAAAAATGATTTTAGCCGGTGATGAAGAGGTTGCTCATGTGAAATCCAATGCGGCGGATGTGTTCATGGCGGAAGCGCAGGGCGCGGCAGCTGCGTTTAATGGTGAAACCGGTTTTGTTGATGACGCAATTGTTGTGGAAAGAAAAGGAACGGTGTTGTTTGAACTGGAAGTAAAAGGGGTTGCCGTACACGCCGGCAACGAACCGGAGAATGGACGGAGCGCCATTCTGGAAGTAGCTCACAAAGTTATTGATGTTCAAAATTTGACAAACTGGGAAACCGGTACAACGTTTAACGTAGGGGTGATTGCCGGCGGAACAGTGCCGAACGCAGTACCGGGGCAGGCGAAAATCGTTGTGGACGTTCGGTACCTTGATCCAACGTTACTGCCGGAAATTCGCCGGCAAATGGAGGAAGCAGCAGGGAAAATCTACGTTCAGGGAACCACTACCACGCTGACCGAACTACCGGGTATCGCACCAATGAAAAGAACGAAAGGCATTGATGAACTTTTTTCCGTTGTGAAAAAGACCTATGAGGAGATGGAAATAGGAACTCCTTACGCCAAAATGGTCGGAGGCGGGTCTGACTCGGCTTACAGTGTAATGGCCGGCGTACCCACTGTCTGCGCTATGGGGGTTAAAGGCGGCAGAAATCATAGCCCGGAAGAATTTGCTGTTGTGGAAAGCTTGTTTGAACGGGCTAAACTATTAGCTGCATGTGTAATTAATATGGACGACGCTAAATAAAATGAATCCGTTTATCGTCTTGTTGCGTATTGACCGGCAGGGAATTGCTGTGGCGTGGCGAATTTCTTCCTTTCAATGGATTTTTTCGGGCTGGCGTGAGAACATCCGCCGCCCCGGCAATCTTGTAAAATAAGGAGGCTGTCCTATGCCAATCAATATCCCCGACGACCTGCCGGCGGCCAGTACGCTGGAAAACGAGAATATTTTTGTGATGTATGACAATAAGGCTTACTCTCAGGACATCCGGCCGCTGAAAATTTTGCTGCTGAATCTGATGCCCACCAAGATTGTAACCGAGACACAGTTTTTGCGCCTGCTGGGCAACTCACCGTTGCAGGTGGATGTTGACTTTGTTTATACCGCCACTTATGCGCCGACCAATACACCGGAAGAGCATTTGGTTAAATTTTATGAAACGTTCGAGACGGTAAAAGACCGTAAATATGACGGCATGATTATCACCGGCGCGCCGGTGGAAAAGATGGCGTTTGAGGACGTGGCCTATTGGCAGGAACTGTGCGGCATCATGGAGTGGAGCAAGACGCACGTGTATTCCACGCTGTATATCTGCTGGGCTGCCCAGGCGGGGCTCTACTATCACTACAATATTCCCAAGTACGATTTGCCGGGAAAAATGTTTGGCGTGTTTCCCCATCAAACGCCGTTTATTGGCTATAATAAATTATTCCGTGGTTTTGATGACATTTTTTACGTGCCCCATTCCCGGCATACGGAGATTCGCCGGGAAGACGTGCTGAAGGTGCCGGAGCTGTTTATCCTTTCCGAATCACCGGAGTCCGGCTTGCATATTGTCGCGAATCAGACCGGCCGGCAGATTTTTATCACCGGTCACTCGGAATATGATCCCCTGACGCTGAAGGCGGAATATGACCGCGATATCGCCCAGGGGACGCCCATCAACGTGCCGAAGAATTACTATCCCGGCGACGATCCGGGCAAAGAACCGGTCGTTTTGTGGCGCAGTGCCGCCAATCTGCTGTTTTCCAACTGGCTTAACTATTATGTCTATCAGGAAACTCCATATGATTTGTCCCGGCTGTAAGACCGGTGGACGCGGCAAGGCTGCCCGGGCCGGTGTACGGATCAAAAGGGCAAGAACAGCAAGAGGCCCTATCGTCCATAACGGCGATAGGGCTTTTTAGTCGGGTAATACGGGTAAAACGCGGCGGAAGTGAGCCTATCTTGTCAAAAATGGCATCAAAAAAGGTGCCAATAGCGTGGTCATGATTCCGGCCAAGACCATGGCCAGACCGGCCATGGATCCCGCTTCCTCGCCTTCCTGCAGTGCCAGGGCCGTTCCCTGTCCGTGAGCCACCGAGCCCAGCGCCAGTCCCCGGGCCACCGGATCAATTATCCGTATGGCGGACAGAAATATCGCTCCCAGGATACTGCCGAGGGTGCCGGTGGCGACCACGAAAGCCACGGCCAGGGCCTTGCTGCCGCCATATATTTGGACAATATCAATGGCAAAGGGCAACGTGACGGATTTCGGAACCAGCGACACGATCAGTTCGTTGCTCATACCGCCGGCGCGGGCGATTAAGCCGGCGGTGATCATTGAGAACAAAGCGCCGAACAAAGTGCTCACCAAAATGGCGATAAAATAGCAGCGTAACAGATGGCGGTTTCGGTACAGGGGGACGGCGAGCGCGACGGTTGCCGGTCCCAGCAGCAATGTCATCAGGTTTCCGGCCGGGACGTATTGCGCATAGGAAATGCCGCAGACCAACAGCACGCCGATGACGATACTCGTACTCACCAGTACAATATTTAACAGCGGATGGCGGTAGCGGAGATAGAGACGGCGGCTGAAAAGATAGGCGGCCAGTGTGAGAATCACCGCCAACGGGAAGATTAAAGTTTGCATTCGCCGCGCCTCCTTCGTAAAGTTTGGGCAAAGGTTCCCACCACCCAAAACGGTACTGCGGCGCCGGCCGTGATGGCGATGATTAAAATCCAGCCGTTTTCCAGAAAAACATCGGCGGAGGTCATCAGACCGGCCGCGATAGGTATAAAAAAGAACATAAGATGCCGCAGCAGAAAATCCGCGACTTCACTTACCTGTTCCAGTTTCACGACACCGGTGGACAACAGAAGAAACAATATCACCACGCCCAGGACGCTGCCGGGGATGGGCAGTCCGGAAAAGGCGGCCAGCTGGTTGCCCGACCAGTATATGGCGCAGAGAATAGCCAACTGTCCTAACAGCTGTAGTGCTTTTTTCATTAGTGCACTCCTTTTATCAATTGATGGTGTTAATATTTGCCGGTAAAAACCGGGTGCGCCGTCCGGCGGCAAAGGGGCGGTCACACTTCAGATTGCGGTAAAAATAAGCGGGGAATCGCTATGTAACCGGCGGCTGTTCAGCGGTAGCGGCACGCACCTGCCGCATTATTTTTTCAAAATCGGAAGGCGAATGGACTTGCGGGGACAGATGGTTCAAATGCTCGAGAAAAATCTTGCTGAGTAAAAACTTATTGCCCTGGGCGTCCAGCAGATATGTGTAATGATAATTTCCCTCCACTTCTGAAATGACGCGATGCGTTGGCTTTTTTGCCTGTTCCCGGCGCTCGCTCCCCACCTTTACGATGGCAAGAACGGGCGGCGGAAAGATGGAGAAATTAATAAATTTACCCATTCCTGTCACCTCTTCACTAGAAATATCGAAGGGCGACACTTGCAAATTAACTGCTATTTTATAAAACAGGGATAATTTTGATCCGGTGATAACGAAACGGCGCACAGAATAAAATCGCACTTGACAAGCAAGCGCAGAATGTGGTAAATTACCAGTAAACTTTCTCACAATGTTGAGACTTGGTCGATCAGATAAACTGAAGGCTGGGGATGTTTTATACATCTTCGGCCTTTTTTGCGTTTTTTAACGCGGCATTTGATGCGGGCGGCGGTGAAAAAACGGCTGATTTGACGCCACGAAAAAAATAGGAGGACTGATGATGAGTAAGAAAAAAGAAGTCAAAACACTCAGTTGTACGGACTGCGGGATTTTCAACTGCAAAGACCGGAGTAAAAAATTTCCCGAGTTCTGCCTGACGACCAATGATCATGACGGGCATTCCGTTGCCGACGATATTCGGGAAATCAAAGAACATTTGCAGGGAGACGACCAGGATGCGGTGATCGCCCGGGCATCCGCCGAAGTGGAAGGAATTTTTTACGGTAAATTGACCCGGGTGGAGGAAATTATGGAATTTTCCCGCCGGATCGGGGCCAAGAAAATCGGCATTGCCACCTGCTTTGGACTGATCGAAGAAAGCAAAGTGTTTGCCAAAATTTTGACTGCCCAGGGATTTGAACCTTACGCGGTGATTTGCAAGGTGGGCTCGGTGGACAAGACGGAAATCGGCGTCAAGGAGGAGCATAAACTGAAGCCTGGCGGCCACGAATCAATGTGCAATCCCATCCTGCAGGCCCGGGTTCTCAATCAGCATCAGACCGACCTGAACGTGGTGGTGGGATTGTGCGTGGGCCATGATTCGCTGTTTATCAAGTACTCGGAGGCGCCGGTGACGACGCTGGTGGTCAAGGACCGGGTCACGGGACACAATCCGGTTTCGCCGCTGTACACAGCAGCGACTTACTACAAGAAATTGCTGGAACCCCAAAAATAAAAAGCTGAAAATGAAACGGAGGCTGACATGATGAAAAGAAACAAACTGATCGTATTGGCGATTACCCTGGTTGCTTTGGCGGCGCTGGCGCTGGCGGGCTGCCAGTCGGCGACCTCCGGCGACGCGACGAAGAGCGCCGCCAAGAAAAAAATCGTGATTGGCACCGGCAGTGCGTATAAACCGTATTGCTTCCTGGATGAGAAAAATACGTTGACCGGTTTTGAAGTGGAAGTGTTGAAGAAAGTTAATGAAAAGCTGCCGCAGTATGAGTTTGAATTTAAAACCTTTGATTTCAACGCAATTCTTGTGAGTCTGGAAACCGGTAAGATCGATCTGGCGGCGCATCAGTTTGAAGTGAATGCGGAACGGAAGAACAAGTTTCTCTACGGTGATGAGGGCGTGACCGTCTACGATCTGAAGCTGGTGGTGAAAGAAGATAATAACGATATCCGTTCACTGGCGGATCTGGCGGTGAAAAACGGCACCATTGAAGTGGGTGCCGCGTCCGCCAATAAAACCTACGTGGTGGATAAGTGGAACAAGGAAAATGGCAGCAAACTGAAGCTGGTTTTCGCGGCGGCGGATACCACCATCACTTTGCAAAATCTTGATTCGGGCAAAACGGATGCGTTTGTCAACATTCAGCGTAACGTTGATGATTATAAGAAAACCTATAATGCGAAGATTAAAGCGGTGGGCGAACCGATCAGCTTTTCCAACGCCTACTATCTCTATCGCAAAAATGATGAGACCGGCGCACAGTTGAAAAAAGACGTGGATGCGGTCCTGAAACAGCTGAAAGCTGACGGAACCTTGCAGCAGCTGTCGCAAAAATGGCTGGGTGGCGACTATATTCCGAAAAATTGAGTGGACAAATCAATCTAAGTTAATCACAGGAAAGGGGTCGGGAGTGGATGGAAAACATTTTTTTGGTCAGTTTGTTTTGGGATTGCTTCCCCAGTTTACTGTCCCGTCTGCATGTAACGCTGGCCATTGTCGCCGCGGCCCTGGCCCTGGGGGCGGTGCTGGGCACCGGCGTGGCGGTGGCGCGCCTTTATAAAATACCCGTGCTGGCGCCGCTGGCCGCGGTTTATGTTTCCTTTATCCGGGGAATTCCCATCCTGGTGCTGCTGTATATCGTGTATATCGGCCTGCCCTTGGTGGTTGCCGGGCTGACCGGAGTCAACATCAACCGCTGGGATACGCTGGTTTTTGTGATGATCGCCTATGTGATCAACGTATCGGCCTTTTTATCGGAGATTATTCGCTCGGCCGTGGGCGGCGTTGACGTTGGTCAGAGCGAAGCGGCCTACGCGGTGGGGATGACCCGCTGGCAGGCCTTCCGGCGGATTGTGGCGCCGCAGGCGGTGCGGATTGCCATCCCGGCGCTGGGCAACACCGTGGTATCGTTGCTCAAAGACACTTCGCTGGCGTATACTTTGGGGGTGATTGACGTGATCGGCGTAATCAACGCCATCAGCGCCAGCACCCACCGTTCACTGGAGGCTTACGCGGCGGCCGCGATCATCTTTTTTGCCCTCAGTTCCCTGTTGGAGCAAGTTTTTAAACGTCTGGAACGGCGATTAGGCGCAAAAAATACGGGTATGCCTGGCCAAAAGCCGCAGCGTTCCGAAATTGCGACAGTGGGTGGGTGAGATCATGGGCTTTCAATTTGACTTTTCCTTTTTGCTTTATGAGATCGGCGTAGGCATCCGATTCGTTCCCGTGGTTTTGCTGCTGTCGGTGCTGCCGCTCGTGGCGGGACTGCTGCTGGGCACTGCCATTGCGCTGGTTCGCCTGCTGCGGGTTCCGGTTCTGGCCGGCGTTTTAACGGTGATGGTCGTGTTTTTACGGGGCGTGCCGCTGGTGCTGCAGCTGACGATTTTGTATCTGGCAGTGGGGCTGAGCTTTGATTCCGTAGCGCAGTTTTTCGGTCTGGGGATGACGTCCAAAGATATTTCCGCCACCTGGATTGCCCTCGTTGGCTTGACCGTAAACGCCACGGTCTATCTGTCCGAAGTGATGCGAACGGCGCTGCAGTCCGTGGGCGCGGGGCAGTATGAAGCCGCGTATTCCGTCGGCATGACCACCAGCCAGGTGTTCCGGCGGATCGTGCTGCCCCAGGCGCTGCCGGTGGCGGTGCCGTTGATTGGCAACAACTTTATCGGACTGATTAAGGGATCATCTATTGCTTCGCTGATTTCTGTGGTGGAGGTGATTAACGCCACCTTGTACGAAGCCAGCGGCAATTATAAATTTCTCGAGGCGTATGTGGCCGTTGCCTTGATTTACTGGGTGCTGTGCATCAGCGTGGAACGACTGACCGCGCTGCTGGAAAATAGGGTGGGCGTGTACGGTAACAGCGGTGTGGTTTGACGGAAAGTATTATTTTCAACAGGGAGGGTCTGGCTATGAGCCAAGATAATAGAGAGATTGATTTTGACCGGGTGCTTTCCCGTCAGGGAACTGGCAGCCGCAAATGGGAACAGCTAAAAAACGTGTTCGGCAGCGATGACGTATTGCCGCTGTGGGTGGCGGACATGGACTTTCCGGTGCCGGACGCGGTGGCGGCGCACATTCAGGAACGGGCCGGACATCCGATCTACGGCTATAATATTCCCGAAGATTCCTTGTTGGAGGCGTTTGTTCACTGGGTGCAGCGCCGGCACGGCTGGACGGTGAAAAAAGACTGGATCATCGTGGCGCCGGGGGTGGTGCCGTCTATTTGCCTGTCGGTGCTGGCGCTGTCGGAACCGGGCGATGGCATTGTGGTCCAACCGCCAGTATATCCCCCCTTCTTCGCTTCTATCGCCGACAATGAGCGCCGGGTGGTCGAAAACCCGTTGGTCTTCCAAAACGGGCGCTATGAAATCGATTTTGCGGACCTGGAGAAAAAACTGGCGGATCCGGCGAACAAGCTGCTGCTTTTCTGCAGTCCCCATAATCCCGTGGGCCGGGTGTGGAGCCGAGAGGAACTGATCCGGGTGCGTGACCTGTGTCAGCGTTACCAGGTGGATGTGCTGTCGGATGAGATTCACAGTGACCTGATTCTGAACGGTCATCGCCACACCGTGCTGGCCTCTTTGGGCGAACCGGCCTGGGAGCGGACAGTGACCTTTTTTGCCGCCAGCAAAAGCTTCAACATTGCCGGATTGAATTTTTCGCTGATCGTGGTCCCCGAGGAACAACGGCGGAAAAAGCTGGACCGCTGGATTACCCGTCTGCATATCCGCCGGGGCAATCTGTTTGGCGCGCTGGCCACGGAAACAGCCTACCGGGAAGGGGAGCCATGGCTGGAGGCTTTGTTGCCGTATATGGAGCAAAATGCCGCTACGCTGGTGGACTTCGTCAACACGCGGTTAAGCGGTGTCAAAGTGGTGAAACCGGAAGGAACGTATCTGGCCTGGCTGGATTTCCGGGCTCATTTTCCCAACGGCAAGGAATTGCAGGACTTTCTCGTGCATAAGGCCAAAGTCGGCTTTAACGCCGGCAAAAACTTTGGCAGCCAGGGGGAAGGATTTGCCCGGGTGAATCTGGCTACCCAGCGGAGCGTTCTGCTGGAGGCGCTGGAACGGGTTGAGCGGGCGCTGCGGTAAAGAGTATGGCGAAACGTCGGGCGGGAATGTAACGATAATGAGGTGACGCAGAATGATCCGGTTGAAAAACATAAAAAAATCTTTTGGCGGCCATGAAGTCCTCAAAGGAATTGATTTGACGGTGGAGCAGGGAGAAGTGGTGGTGATTCTGGGACCCAGCGGCTCCGGCAAAACCACGCTGCTGCGTTGCATCAATCTGCTGGAACGCCCGGATGAGGGCGAAATTTCCATTGACGGTCAGGCGGTGAATGTACGCAGTGCCGGCAAAAACGATATTCTCGGATTGCGGCGCAAAACCGCCATGGTTTTTCAACATTACAATCTGTTTAAGAATAAAACCGCGCTGGAAAACGTCATGGAAGGCCTGATTATTGCGCAGAAAATGCCGGAAGAACAGGCGCGTAAAACCAGCCTGGATTTTTTGGAAAAGGTCGGGCTGGCGGGAAAAATCAACGCCTATCCCAGCCAACTGTCGGGAGGGCAGCAGCAGCGGGTGGGAATCGCCCGGGCGCTGGCGCTGAACCCGCAGGTCATTTTATTCGATGAACCCACATCTTCTTTAGATCCGGAGCTGGTGGGAGAGGTGCTGGGCGTGATGAAGAAAGTGGCCCGGACCGGGATCACGATGATCGTCGTGACCCATGAAATGGGCTTTGCCCGTGATATCTCCAATCATGTGGTGTTTATGGACGGCGGCGTCATTGTGGAACAGGGACCGCCGCAGGAGATCTTCAGCCGTCCCCGGGAGGCGCGGACCAAACAGTTTCTGCAGCGCATCAGCAGTGAATGGAATTATGAGATTTAACAAAGTTTCCGGATGACAAAACAATAAAACATAAATCAATTGGCAGGAGGCTTTTTTCTCCTGCCAATTGATTTATGTTTTTAAAGCAGACGATTTGCCCGGATCTCAATACAGCGTTGACAGATTACTGGAGCTTTGTTATGCTACTACTATAGTGGTAGCATAACAAAGCTCCAGTTTTAAAGAAAGGAAATCAATCGATGAAGCGGGATTTGTGCGAGATTTTACAGCGACTGGGTTTTACGCAATACGAGGCCAAAGCGTATATTGCCCTGGCCGGAAGCGGGCCTGCCGTTCCCGCCTACATCAGTAAGGTATCCGGCATACCGCGGGCGCGGATTTACGATACGCTGGAGTCACTGGCGGCGAAAGGAGTCATCATGACCGAGGAGAATGCCGAAGGCGCCAAGAGCTATGCCGGGCTGCCGGTGGGCGTTTTTCTGGAACGGGTCAAAGCCGGCTGGCTGGCGGATTTTTCGTTCGCGGAAACCGAACTGGTGGCGCTGGAACAGCAGGGAAAGAAAGAAGACCTCTACATTTCCACTTTGTGCGGCCAAGAGAATATCCTGGCCTTTTGCCGGATTTTGATCCGGCGGGCGCAAAAACAGATTATTCTCTCGCTGTGGGAACCGATGTATGAAGAGCTGCTGCCGGAGCTGCAACAGGCGGCGGAAAACGGTAAGCGGGTGAGCGGTATCACGTTTGATGTCGCCGCACCGCTGTCCGGTTTGCTGTGTCACCGGCAAAATGTCTATATGGCCAATTTACGTACCGACAGCTGGTTTATTGTTTCCGTGGACGGCGCTGAACTGCTTTATGGACATTCGGCGGAACGCGACGGCAAGGCTTTCTATACGGATGATATTGTCCATATTAAGCTATTGGAGGATTATATCTGGCACGACGTGCTGGTCAACCGGCTGGTGGAGGAGCAGGGAGAGACCCTGGACCGCTGGATTTTGCCGGAAATGGAAGCGTTTTTTGGCCGCAAAATGTTGCCGGAGGGTTTTGGCAAAGAGTAAATCAGGCAATAACCGGCCGCAAAGGAAAGGGATGAAGCGGGCATGATGAACGGCAGAGACCTGTTCATGGGTCTGGTGGTTGTTGTGATCTGGGGATTGAACTTTATAGCGATAAAGGTGGGGCTGCAGGATATGCCGCCTTTGCTGCTGGGAACGCTGCGTTTTTTGGTGGCGACGCTGCCGGCCATATTTTTCCTGCCCCGGCCGCCCATCGCCTGGCGCTGGTTGCTGGCGTTGGGTTTGGCGCTTAATGTGGGTCAGTTTGCGTTCCTGTTTATGGGGATGAAACTGGGAATGTCGGCGGGTCTTGCTTCGCTGTTGCTGCAATCACAGGCTTTTTTTACACTGGCGGTGGCCGTTGCGGTGCTCCGGGAACGCTGGTTTTGGCACCATATTGCCGGATTGGTGACAGCGGCCGGCGGCATGGCGGTGATCGGCCTGCAACAGGGCGGCAATGTAACGGTGATTGGTTTTGGACTGGTGCTGCTGGCGGCCTGCAGCTGGGGGATCGGCAACGTGATTCTGCGGCGCGCTACCCGCGATATTCCGCCCTTTTCGATGCTGGCGCTGGTGGTCTGGGCGGGAGCGGTCGCGATTATTCCGCTGGCCATCCTGTCGCTGTGCGTCGAAGGTGCTACTGCCTGGGTGGATGCCCTGCGTTCTCTCAACAGCACGACGGTGGGATCGTTAGTTTATCTGGCGTATTTTGCCACACTCTGCGGATATGCCCTTTGGGGAAAACTGTTGGCCAAGTACCCGGCAGCGGCGGTGTCGCCGCTGGCTTTGCTGGTTCCTGTGGTCGGCATCAGCAGTTCGGCGCTTCTGCTGGGAGAAGTTCTTTCCGGGTCCCAGGTCATCGGCGCGCTGCTGGTGATGCTGGGTCTGGTGATCCATGTTTTTGGCGGGCGGCTGACGCGACCCGCGGATGTGCTGCTGAATGAAAAATAAAGACAAATCTCATTGGAAACCACGTTAATTATTTAGTGATTGTGGCCGTTAAACGGCAGGTACAGCGTAAAATGAGTACCCTGGCCGGGAGTGCTGGCGACCTCCACCCGGCCGCTATGCAGTTCGGTCAGCTGTTTGACGATGGCCAGTCCGATTCCGGAACCGCCGCTGCGCTTGTCGCGGGACGGATCTGCCCGGTAAAAGTGTTCGAAAATATGCGGCAGGTCGACGGCAGTGATGCCGCTACCGGTGTCACTGACCCGAATCTGCAGCCACGCGCGGTCTGTCGCATTGCTTATACGGGTGATGACGCTGACCGTACCCTGCGGCGGCGTATGGCGTATGGCGTTGGTCAGCAGATTATACAGGATCTGGTTCAGCCGCCGGGCGTCTGCCGGCAGGGGCGGGATGTCCGGTGCGGTCTGCAGGTGTAAAAGAAGGCCCTTTTCCAGGAAAAGGGGTTCCAGCATATTGGCGGCCCGGCTGATCAGCTCGGAGATGTCCACCCGTTCTTTTTCCAAAGTAAGTTGGCCGGTTTCGGCCAGGGACAGGTCCCGCAGGTCGGTGATCAAACGGTTGAGATGGTCCGCTTCTTCACAAAGGGAATGGAGGTTTTCCTCGCTTTTTTCCACCATACCGTCGACCATTCCTTCCAGGTTGCCGCGGATAATGGCCAATGGCGTCCGCAACTCGTGAACCACCGCCGCCAGAAATTGCCGGCGGTTTTTTTGATGGCCGGCCAGTGAGCGGGACATACTGTTGAACGCTTCGGCCAGGCGCCCCACTTCGCTGCGGCTTTTTACGCTGACGCCGCGGCCGTACTGGCCCCGGGAAATATCATCAGCGGCATTGGCCAGTTTGCGCAGGGGGACGGTGATGCTGCGCGCCAGCAGATAACTGGCCAGCAGTCCGGGAATCAGCAGGAGCGCACCCACGCCGTAAAGCGAATGATGGATGTTGGTCAGCAGTATTTCTTCGGGCGAAGCGGCGGCGTTGCCCATGGTGCGCAGAGCGTCCGGAAAGTGCTGCGACTGCAGATATTCCTGCAAATGGACGGTCATTTGGACATTGGCCAGGTAAACCAGCAAAAAGACGGTGGCGACGATGGATAAAAACATCAGTCCGGCGATTTTCCAGGCGATGCTATGCATGGCTGTCACCGGTAAATTTGTAGCCGACGCCATAGACCGTTTGGATCAGGCGGGGCTCACGGGGATTTTCACCGATTTTGCGGCGAAGATTTTTGATATGGGCGTCGATGGTGCGCTCGTAACCTTCAAAAGCGTAGCCCTGCACGGCTTCGACCATTTGCAGCCGGGAAAACACCCGGCCCGGACTGGCGGCCAGCAGTTCCAGGATGTTGAATTCCGTCGGTGTCAGATCGATGGCAAGGCCGTCGCGGCTGAGCGTGTGGGCGGCGGTATCAAGCGTCAGTCCGGCGATTACGGTGCGGGGGCCGTCGTTGGGAGACTGCTTCTGGGTGCGGCGTAAGATGACTTTGGCCCGGGCCACGACTTCCCGGGGACTGAACGGTTTAACCACGTAGTCGTCGGCGCCCATTTCCAGGCCGCTCAACCGGTCGCTTTCGCCATCCCGGGCGGTTAGCATCAGGATCGGTACGTCGCTTTCCAGGCGGAGCTGGCGGCAGACGTCCCAGCCGTCGCTACCGGGCAGCATCAGATCGAGAATGACAATATCCGGTTGGACAAGCCGGCTTTGCCGCAGCGCTTCCACGCCATCGGCGGCCACGAACACGGCAAAGCCGGCCTCGGCAAAGTAACTTTGCAGAAGCCGGGTGATTTTGACGTCGTCGTCGACAATGAGCACAGCGGGAGTCGACAAAAAAAACACCTCACATCCGTTTTACCGTAGAATCAATGTCCGGAGTGCTGCATGGGCGGATGGGCAGCGCCAGGATTCCAGCCCAGCACAGTGGGATCCAGCATGCCGAAAACCATGGCAACATGGGCCACTACCAGAAAACCGGTCAACAGCATAAAATGCAGTTTCATTTTTTCGTCAGGGGAGCGGTCCTTGCCCAATACTCCCAGTTCCAGCAGCGTAATGCCAAACAACGGAAAGACACCGCTTAGATAAGCGCCCACCGCCAGCAGGTCAGCCGGTCCCCGCCAGTCGATCAGGGGGATGACAGTGGTCGTGAGTTTCAGGAAAATACCCAGGAAATAGATTCCCAGGATGATGCCCAGCCAGCGGTTCCAGGTTTGCCAGGCGCCGGGGCGGGAATGCCGGAGAAAGACGGTGAAAAATTCGGTGGACACCAGCGCTTCCGCCAGAACCACGGGAACCGCCATGTAGAAAATCAGGTTCCAGGGCTGGTTTACGGCCAGCAGCTCCATATAATGGGTCATGTTCATTTTCATTGTACCTCCTTGAAATGAATAACTCTACATTCATGGTACAATTTGAACATGAAGAACTGATGAATACATTATGAAGAAATTGTGAATTATGCTGGCTATACCGAACTGGCCAGCGCCTGCTCCAGATCGGCGATAATGTCGCCGGCATCCTCAATGCCCACCGACAGGCGCAGGAGATGATCGTCCACGCCCAAACGCCGCCGTACTTCCAGCGGAACGTCGGCGTGGGTCTGGACGCTGGGGAAGGTAATCAATGACTCCACGCCGCCCAGACTTTCGGCGAACTGCAGCAATTTGACATTTTTTAAAATCGCCGGCGGCAAAGCGGTGCTGTCGACGGTGAACGCGATCATGCCGCCATAGCCGTCCGCCTGGGAATCCTGGACCGACTTGCCGGGGTGATCCGCCAGGCCGGGGTAATAGACATGGGTTACGCGGGGATGGGCCTGCAGCCACTGGGCCACCTGCAGGGCATTCGCCTGATGCTGGCGCATCCGCAGCGCCAGCGTTTTCAACCCGCGGAGCAGCAGCCAGGAATCCTGGGGACCCAAAATAGCACCGGTGGCATTTTGAATAAAAAAGAGTTTTTCGCCCAGCGCCGCTTCTTTGGCCACGGCCAGGCCGCACACCACATCGTTATGGCCGGACAGGTACTTAGAGCCGCTGTGGATGACGATATCGGCGCCCAGCGTCAGCGGACGCTGGAAGTAAGGCGATAAAAAGGTGTTGTCGACGATCACCTGAATTTCCCGGTCCTGTTCGCGGGCCAGGGCGACGATGGCCCGGATGTCGGCGATTTTGATCAACGGATTGGTGGGAGTTTCAATAAAAATAGCTTTAGTGGCCGGTCGCAGGGCCTGGCGGATTTCTTCCGTGTTGCTGCTGTCCACAAAGGTGGCCGTCAGGCCCAAATGACAGAAGACCTGTTCCAATACGCGGTATGTGCCGCCATAACAATCTTCCGTGACAATCAGATGATCTCCGGGGCGATACAGCATCAGCACGGCGGTGATGGCGGCCATGCCCGAGGCGAAAGCAAAACCGGCGGCGCCGTTTTCCAAAAGGGCTATCGCCTGTTCCACCGCCTGCCGGGTTGGGTTCTGGCTGCGGGAATAGTCAAAGCCGGTGCTTTGCCCCAGCGCCGGATGGCGGAACGTGGCCGTTTGGTAAATGGGGGTGCTGATGGCGCCGGTGGTTTTGTCGGAGACCAAACCGGCATGAACAATGGTGGTTTCAAGTTTCATTGGAAGTACCCTCCTTAAATCATACTGTGAGCGGTTGCCGCATTTCGGTAAAAGAAAAAGTCCTTCCCGAAAGAAAGACCGGTATTCCCGCTGAGGGGTCGCTCATCTTTCGGATTGCTCCGCTGGAATTAGCACCTTGCGCATTCGCTGGTTGCCGGGCGTCATCGGGCCAGTCCCTCGACCACTCTTGATAAGAGTTTGTGTATTAAGT
>DATMYQ010000184.1:0-17795 GCA_035560935.1 Patescibacteria group bacterium
ACTTTCCTCGATCGCTTCCCCTGGCGGGACTCGAATAAAGTTGGGTGAATCCCAGGGACCGTTGACGATTTGTTGCAAATAACCGGGATCGCCGGTGGTAGTGGCATGATCCAGTGTCAGCAGACGGGCCATTTCCCGGGACTGTTCCAGAACGGCGGCATCATTATCGCAGCCGGTATGGATAAAAAGCAGTTTTTTATAACCGGAATAGGTGCGGGCCAGAATGGCGGCAGCTTTTTTATCACCGAATTTTTCCCGGACTCTTTCGTGTTCGGTGAGAATATTTCTTTCCGTTAATATCCAGCCGCAACTCATGTAAAAAGTGCCGGTTTCTTCGGCGCTGCAGTGTTGAAATGCTTCTTGCGAACCTAATAATAAAGGAATGCAGTCATGAACCCGGGGAATGACCAATGAGGCATGGGGGGATTTTATGCCCCGCACGGCGCCGCCGCAGAGACCGAAAGCGAGAATGACTGTTTCATACCCCTGGGCATTGTCCAGCAAACGCTGCAATTCCACACGGAGTTTGTCCGGATGAAGATGCAGGCCCATGGAAACAAACTCATAATCCGCCGCTTGGCGGAGCGGGATACGCAACAGCTCTTCTTTCATCACTTCGCAGGCAATAATTTTTAACGTCATACGTTCATCCTGTGCTTTCTAAGGATTGGGAAAATAAGAAAAGACCAAGCAACTCCCGCGAAGGAAATGCTTGGCCTCTGGTCTGTCCAGTCGACCGAAAACATGAGGTTTTTAAAGATGAATCTGTGAACCATTGTAAAATGTTGACGGACATTTGTCAATGATATTTTTAGAAAATCGGTTAATCTGTTGACGAAAAATGCTAAACTGTGGTATGATACGGAAATATACAGCAAAGTAAAGCTGTTGCTGACCGGAAGACCGGAGGCAATCGATGCGTTAGCGCGTCCGATTGCCTCTTTTCTATTTTCGGCAGCGAGGGAAACAATAATTCCCTTATGATTATCCTTTTTATATGATTAGCAGGATGTTGACCGGTAAACCGGAGGCAGTGGATCGTTCGTGGGTGAACGGCACTGTCTCTTTGTGTTTTTCAGTAACCGCCGGGTAACCGATTGACTAAAAGAAAGGGGGACTTTGACATGATGGCTGTAATTATTGGAGCCGACCATCTGGGAGGAATGGAAAAAAAAATCCGTTCCTATGGCATTACCGAGATTGAGCATATTACCGGCAGAAATCCGGCAAATCAGCGAAAGTTCAACATTCCGAAAAGCGCCAATGTAATATTGGTCATGATTGACTATGTCAATCACAATACGGCACTAATGGTCAAACAACAGGCGAAAGCGTTGGCGATACCCCTCATTTTCGCTAATCGATCCTGGTGCTCGCTGGAAAAGAAAATTCAGGAATTCACCGCCCGGGCCTCATAACACTTGGCACAGGTCCAAGCGGTATTCATAATTATGCAATAAGGGGGATCTTACGTGAGTTATCTCGATCTGAAAGAACCACCCCGGCGGGAGAGCCGGCTGCAGGCCTGCATCGCCCGGGGGGGACCGCTGGGAGAGGTGGCGCAGCGACCGCTCCGCTGCTGCATTCCTGACGGAGAACGGAGTTTCACCCAGAATTCTATTTGTTTGTTGTTGCCGGCGCTGGGTACCATGAACAGCATTCCGGGCAGTGTGGTGTTGATGCATGGCGGTTTGGGTTGCGGTTCCTCTTCCCACGGCGGCAATGCCGGCGTAAGGGCCGGGAATAACCAGCGCTGGGGGGTTGTTAAAGACGGCACCTGGCTGTCGACGGGTTTGACCGAAAGCGACGTCATTGGCGGCGGGGAGGAAAAACTGGCGGCGGCCATACGGGAAGCCGACCGGCGTTATCAGCCGGCGGTCATCTTCGTTGTCGCCAGTTGCGTTCCCGGGATTATCGGCGATGATGTGGACGGTGTGGTGGAACAGGTGCAGCCGGAAGTCAAGGCGAAACTGCTGCCGGTCCATTGCGAGGGATTTAAGACTAAGATATGGGCCACCGCTTATGATGCGGTGTATCATGCCATTGGCAACGTGCTGCTGCCGGAAAAAGAAGCAGTGAACGCATCTGTTTCGCTGACGCCGACGGTTAATTTGATGAATATGTCGTCAATGGGCCGGGTAGATGAGGTGGAACTGGAACGGCTGCTCACGGCGCTGGGGCTGGACGTCAATATTTTCCCTGTGTTCGCTGATCCGGACAATATGCATAAAATGGCCCGGGCCCAGCTGTCGATCAGTACCTGCCCCACCCATGATGACTATATGCTGGAACATTTAAAGGAAAAATACGGCATACCCTTCCTGCTGCAGCATATGCCCATCGGTATCGAAAATACCGGTAAATGGCTGCGGGATGTGGGAAAATTCTTTGGTAAGGAAGCGGAAACGGAAGCGTTTATTGCGGCGGAAGAACAACGGCTGCAGGCGGCGCTGGAGCCGTTGAAAGCATTGTTTGCCGGCAAGAAGGCTTTCGTCAGTGCCGGTGAATTCCGGGCGCTGTCTACGGCTATTTTATTGGCGGAACTGGGCTTTGAAGTGGTCGGGGTCCGTTCGTTTCACCATGACGAGTTTGCCGACGGCGAATACGAAAAACTGGCCAAAATATCCGGGAATGATGTGGAGTTGAATATTGCCAACGTCCAACCGTTTGAAGAGGCGAATTTATTGCGCCGCCTGAAGCCGGATGTATTTCTGGGCCACATGAACGGCAACGCCACTGCGGCCAAAGAAGGCATTACCACGCATGTGATTTATAACCTGGGGCTGCACTATGTGGGCTACAAGGGGGCGTTTGAACTGGCCCGCCGCCTGCACCGGCAACTGAGCAATCCCCGCTTTAACCGTAATCTCAGCCGCTGGGCCCGGCTGCCCTACCGGAAAGAATGGTATGAAAAATCGCCGTTCACATACTTGAAACAGGCGGCTATCGGAGGTGACCAGCATGAGTGATTATATTGAGCGCCCCCGCTATACCTGCGCGCTGGGAGGAGCGATTGCCACCGTGTCGGCGCTGCCTGACGCCATCCCCATTCTGCATGCCCCATCCGGCTGCGCCGGTAATTTTACCTGGACTCAGGCCGGCGGCTGCGGTTTACAGACCGGCGGCTACTGCGGCGGACTCAGTATGCCCGGTTCCAACGTACTGGAACGGGACGTGGTGTTCGGCGGCGCAGAACGCCTGGAAGAGGAAGTTACCAGTACGCTGGAGGTCATGGACGGGAAATTGTATGTTATTATTACCAGTTGCGTAACGGAAGTGATCGGCGACGACATTGCCGCTGTGGCCCGACCGTTCCGGGAACGGGGCGTACCGTTAATTTTTGCAGAAACCGGCGGCTTCAAGGGGAACTCCTATCATGGTTATGATTTGGTATTGCAAAGCCTGCTGCGGGATTTTGCCGAGAAAACCGAGAAAAAAGAGGCCAGAAAAGTTAATCTGTGGGGGATTACTCCGTTTCTTGACCCCTTCTGGCGAGGAAATCTGGAGGAACTGCGCCGTCTGCTGACAGGCCTGGGACTCGAGGTGAACAGCTTCTTTACCGCCGACGACAGTGTGGATGGGATCCGGGCGGCCGGCAGTGCGGCTCTGAATATTGTGGTGTCGGATGTCTATGGAATGGGTGCGGCGGAAGCGGCCCGGGAAGTTCACGGCACTCCATATATCACCGCGCCGCTGCCGGTGGGGCCGTCAGCCACTGACGCCTTTTTGCGGCAGGTGAGCCGGGCGCTGGGGCTACCGGAAGAAGAAACCGAACAGCTGATCCAACAGGAAAACCGGAAATACTACCGTTTCCTGGAAAACTTTACGGACTGCTACAACGATATGGATTTGCAGCGTTATGTGGCCGTGGTGGGCGATGCTAACTATGCGGTGGGGCTGACTAAGTTTCTGGCGGATGACCTGGGCTGGTTGCCGGAGGTGACCGCCACTACCGATTTGCTGGATGAAACCCAGACCGAATTGTTGAGCCGGCGGCTGGCCGAACTGGATTCCGGTCTGCGGCCCCGGGTCATTTTTGCCACTGACAGCAGCCAAATAAGGGAAGCCACCGTTGCCCACTGGAAAACGGGCAATGAACCGGGAAATTTCTACGCTAATCCCCGCAGTCCGGCTTTTGTGATTGGCAGTTCACTAGACCGGGAACTGGCTAAAGAATTAGGGGCCGCTCATCTTAGCGTCAGTTTCCCCGTAGCTAACCGGGCGGTGTTGGATCGTGGCTATACCGGCTACCGGGGCGGTCTGCGTCTGATTGAAGACCTGGTCAGCACCATTGTTATCGGACGGTAGGAGATCCTGACCGGATTGCGGTGCGCGTTTGTGTGGAGCAAGCTGTCCACGCAAGTGGAGCAGCCATATCCGTCCGGAATTTTGTTAAGAAGGGAGAAATTAGTGTGGCACATTCTCAAAAAATAACGCCGCGAGAAGTGATCCTGCAGGCGATTCGTTCGCCGGGCCGAAAACTGACGGCGGGAGAACGCTTGCCGGTCGCCCTCCTGTCCGGCGGTACCTGGACTTACCGGCAGAAAGGATTATCTTTGCTGGAAATTCTGGAACAACCGGCGAAAGCGGCGCCGATCATAGCCGAAATCAATGACACGATTCATTCGGATATTCTCTGGCCGGGGTCCGGTTATCATAATATCCTGTTTCAGGTTCTGGGCGGTGAAATTAAATTTCGTCCGCAGGGAAATATTGATGTAGTGAAACCGCTGTTGGCGGATTTAGCGGAGATCGACGGCGTTGTCCTGGACAAACTGGAACGGAGTCCCTGGATTGGCGCGTTGCGGCAGATGGTTGCCGAAACAGCAGCTGCCAAAGGACAAGAGTTTCTCGTGGGGACCTCCTCCTGGGGACCGTTCACTCTGGCCGGTCAACTGTACGGGGTGGAACGGGTTATGAGCGGACTGTATAAAGACAAAACCGGAATTCATGCTTTGCTCGATTTTGCCGCCGAACTTTGCTATGCTTATTTGGCGCCGATGATCAGCCGGGGGGCGGAAATCCTGTCGCTGGCTGAACCTACGGCTTCCGGAGATTTAATTTCCCGGCGGCACTTTGCGGAGTTTGTCGTGCCGTATCTGGAGAAAGTAATCCGTCGCCTGAAAGCGGACGGTGCGCTGATTACGCTGCACATCTGCGGCAACATCAGTGACCGGCTGGAACTGATACCGGAGCTGGGGGTTGACTTGCTGTCGGTGGATTACAAGGTGGACTTGGCGACGGCCAAGCAGGTTATCGGCGACAAAATTGCGGTGGCCGGGAATGTGAACCCGGTATTATTGAAAGATGGCACGCCGGCGGAAGTGGTGGAGGCAGCCGGGGCCGCTATTGACCGATGGGGACAGGGCTACAGCTTTGTGCTGATGCCGGGCTGCGATATTCCGCCGGCGGTGCCGTTGGAAAATATCAGCAGGTTTTTGCAAAGGGCATAGCAATGAAGCAAGAAACAGGGGGGTGTGGAATAAATTTTCCACACCCCCCTTGCTTTTTCGTTCCGGAAAAAAGTATCAGTGTAGCGCAAAAAACTCTAAAAAAATTCCTGTCTCAGCATCTGATGCAATCATTGCACTAAAAGTATGCATATGGATACTACACCACAAATAAGTGCGTACTTGTTAATAACGCCGGTATCGTGTTTGAATAGTTGTATAGCGAAAGTGAAATGCCGGTTCAGAGAAAATGATCAGGACAAAATCTGCCGGCGCCTGGAGCTGGATACACAGCAACAATATTGAATATCGACGGGAGGAATTGCAATGAGCGAATTAGTAAAATGGCATCGGGATGTAGTAGGGGGAAAAGTGGTCAAAGCACTGGAGAAAAATAATTTTACCGCTAGTTATGTGACCACCCGGCAGGAAGCACTGGCCAAACTGCTGGAATTGATTCCGGGGGAAGCATCCATTGGTTTTGGCGGGTCAGTGACGCTGGAGCAGGTAGGCATTGTCGCTAAGCTGGAGGAACGGGGCAATCCCGTCCTGAGCTGGGCCAAGCCCGGAATCAGCCCGCAGGAATCGATCGCGATCCGGCGCAAACAACTGCTGTCGGATGTTTATTTGACGGGGACTAACGCGGTGACGCTGGACGGTAAACTGGTGAATGTTGACGGTACCGGCAACCGGGTGGCGGCCATGACCTTCGGACCGGAAAAGGTTTTTGTGGTCGTGGGTGTGAATAAGGTGGTCACCGATGTGGCGGAAGCGGAAAATCGCGTGCGGCTGTGGGCGTCGCCACCCAATAACAAACGGCTGGGATATGCCAACCCCTGTGCCCAAACCGGTGTGTGCGTCGATTGTCAGGGAACCAGCCGGATATGCAATGTGACCACAATTATGCATAAACGTCCTCGGGTTACTGACATTCACGTGATTGTTGTGGGAGAAGATCTGGGACTATAAAGCGCCGGGTACAGCGAGAGGTGAAATATGAAAACTTTGTTTGATGTGACCCAAATCAATGGCATGACGCTGAATAACCGGATCATTCGTTCGGCGACCTGGGAAGGCATGGCGGACAGTTCCGGCCGGCTGACCGACAGACTGCTTCGGGTCTATGATTCACTGGTCAGCGGTGGCGTTGGCTTAATTATCACCAGTGCCACATATTTTACAAAAGATTCGACGCCGCTACCGGGTATGACCGGTTTCTATGACGACTCTTTCATTTCTGATTATCGGCAGTTTACGGACCGGATTCATGCCGGGGGCTGTCCGGTTATTCTGCAAATGACCTATGCCGGACGGGACGGCGAAATGTGGACGCCGTCCTCGCCTTCCCGGGAGGATATTCAGAGTATTGTCCAGGCGTTCGGCGATGGCGCTTACCGGGCCCGGCAGGCCGGTTTTGACGGAGTGCAGGTTCATGCGGGCCATGGTTTTTTTCTGAGCCAGTTTCTGAGTTCGCAGGCCAATACGCGGCGGGATGAGTACGGCGGAACTGTTGAAAATCGAACCAGAATCCTGTTGGAGATTTATGAGGCTATTCGTGCCCGAACGGGGGATGATTTTAACATTTGGATTAAAATCAATGGAACGGATATGGCCGATGAGACCGCGGGGCAGGGGGCCTGCCGGTATGCTTGCCAACAGCTGGCCCGGCGGGGTGTCAATGCGATCGAGATCAGCGGCGGTACAGCGGAATTGACACAAAAACTGGATCATCCGCATCATGAATCCATTTTCCGCGATGAGGCGGCGAGCATTGCGGCAGCAGTAAATGTGCCGGTGGTTTTGGTAGGCTATAACCGCACCCCGTCGGTGATGGAAGATGTATTGAATTCAACTCCGATTGAATATTTCTCCCTGTCGCGGCCATTGCTGCGAGAGCCGGATCTGGTGAATCGCTGGAAGCAGGATTTTCAGAAAAAAGCCGAATGCATTTCCTGCAATGGCTGCTTTCGCGCTGACGGCAATGTCTGCGTATTTACCGATTGATATTTGCCCTCTAAATACATTAGGGAAAAAATAAAGAGAATGGCCGAACAGAAACATTCATTTCCGTTCGGCCATTTTTGTACGATAAGGGATTTGCCAAAAAGTCACATTACTTATTGCTGGTTCGGAAGCGGTTCCACAGATAACGTCCCGCCATAAAAATACCTGCCAGGAAAAGGACGTTAACAACCAGGCCCAAAATTGAGCCAAGCATGCTGCCGCCACCCAGGCCGCCCATGCCACCGCCAAACATACTGCCCAACATACCGCCCAGCAGCATGCCACCACCAAAAGAAGCCGCTTTGCTCAGAAAACTGCTTTGCTGTTGCGGTGCTGCCGGAGTAGCCGGTTTGGCCGCCGCCGGGGCGGTGCTGCTGGCGCTGTTGGCCGGCGCAGAAGGTTTATAACCCGGAGCGGAAGAATTCGAGGAAGGGAACGGAGGCGGGGTCGACGTGGAAGGCGAAGTCGACGATTTTGTAGACGGTGCCGGGGGCGGGGTTGAGGTTTTCGGTTTCGAACTGCTGACGGCTGCAAAGGCAACCGTGCTCAGTGAAAATACCATGATTAAGGTCAATATGGCTAAACGTTTCATTAGTAAACTATTCCTCCTTGTGTGTTTTGATATCTTCGGCAAATGCATACAGATCTGCGAGGTTTTGCAGTTCGCCCGACAGATACCGGTCGATGTCGTGGACATCAATGTAAAAGGTGCAGGACACTTCCAGATAGCCTTGTTCTTTTGCCTGACTCAGGTCACGAATTGCTATCAGGCGTTCCCGCAGTTTCAGACAGTCATCCTGGGACGCGCCGACATTCAGGGAAATCAGCGGTGGTCCGTACTCGCGGAGCACATCATGCAAACTTAATCTTTCCGACATGGTTCCTCCTCCGTTGGTTCTTTGTGATCGGCCTGCATGGCCATGTATTAAATATAATATAAAAGTCAATTAAGGTCAATGACTTCCTTCGATCAAAAAGGGGTGATTTTGCGGGATTTTTGCCGGATTTGCATTCGGCGACGTCCGGGAATCACCGCCCGCCGGCGGAGCTGGTTTTGCGCCGGTATCCGTATGTTTTAGCTGCTTTTATTTGGAATCGGCAGCTGAGATGATCACAGTCGCTGAGGCGGCGGGTCGGGTCGCGATATAGACGCCGGCGATGATAACAGCGGCGCCGGCCAATTTAAAGAACCCAACCGGTTCATGCAGAACCAATGAAGACTGGATAATAGTAAAAATTGGAACGAGATTAACGAAAACCGACGTCCGGGAGGCGCCAATCTTTTCTACGGCGATTAACTGGAACCAGTAACCGAGCACTGAAGCGAACAGGGCCATATAAATGACGGCCAGCCAGCCGGTCAGGGAAACGTTTGCGAGAAAGCCGGTGGCCAGTTCCGGTACGGCCAGTGGCAGGCAGAGCGCTGTGCAGACAAGAAAAGTGTAAGCGGTAAGCATCACCGGTGACAGTTGGTAACGGGTCATAAATACCCGGCTGAGAATAGAGTAGACGGCCCAGGCGAGCACGGCGGCGAACATCATCAGGTCGCCGGTATTGAAATCCAGTCGGGTTAGCACGTGCCAGTCGCCATCGGTGACGACCAGAGTTATGCCAATGAAGGCGGCAAGAATTCCTGCTGCCCGGGGCAGGGTGACCTGCTCACCGACAAAGACAATCGACAGCAGTGTGGTCAACATAGGCAGTGAAGCACCGATCAGTGAAGAATTGATGGCGGTGGTGTATTTCAGGCAGGAAAAAAACAAAGCGTGATAGAGAAATGTCCCGACCACTCCCAGCAGGATCAAGGGGGGCCATTGCTGCTGGGAAGGCAGCAATGCATTGTCGCTTTGCCGGCTGAGAATGAAAAAAATGAACGGCAGGGCAATCAGAAAACGGAAGAATGTCAGCGAGAAAACGGGGAATTCAGGAATGGACAGTTTGCCGGCGATAAACGCTCCCGACCAAAAAAGGGCGGCGCTAACCATTAGGAAAGGAATTTTCTGTTCGGACATCGATAGCCTCATTTCCGGCAAGCAGTGGCTGTTGCGATTGCTTGTCTTTGTCTGTTTTGGCTATTGTATTACAAAATAAAGCCAGAGTACAAGAGATAAAATAATCGGCATAATCTTTTCGGTATAACGAAAAGCCGGACAATGTGTCCGGCTTGAGAGCGTAAACTGTTTGGGACAGTTTTTTTCGTCACTGTTTCGCTGTCTATTCCACCAGTTTGGCATTATTGATCACGATGGTGTTCCAGCCGTTTTTTGACCCCATAACGCCATAAAAAGTACCTTTTACGGTGATAAAGCTGCCTTGCTTAAGGGCGGCGATATCCGCAAAACGATCGGGAGGGAAGGAGACGGTGATCAATAACTGGGCCGGGGAATTTTCGTAGAGCAGCAAAGTTACTTCACTGTCACCTTTGAGGGGCGTTTTGGCGGCCACTACGCCGCTGAGCTCCACGGTTTTGCCGGAATATTTGCGGATAGTATCTTCCGGTCCCTGCTGCATCCAGGCTTTAGCCAGTTCTTGCGTAGTCAGTGAATAATTGGCCGGCAGACAGCCGGATATTAGCGCGGTTGTCAGCAGGAGGAACAGTATGAATATTTGTTTATATGTGGTGTGAATGGTTATCATTGTATGATCTCCATAATAAGCAAATTTGTCGCCAACCGACAGAGCCTTTTCGTAAAACGCTTATCCCACCTATTTCTCCATCTGTCGGTGCAATCCTTTATTTGCAGGACGGGCAGTAAAAGAATTTGCTGTGGGGAGCGCTGACAGGTCGGTCAGTGTGACGAGAGCCGGGAACGCAGGGCGCTTAGAAGCCGGAGGGGCTTTAACAAGCCGGTTCCCAGGCTGACTCCCAGCAGCACCAGTGCCAGAGCGGTAAAATGTTGCGCGCCCAGTACTTCGTTAAGAAACAAGGCAGAGGCGAACATGCCGGCCACCGGGATGCCGTTTTGGAATAGCGACGTGGTGGAAGCGCCAACTTTTTGGATACCGGTGTTCCACCACAAGGCACCCAGTGCGGTATTGATAAAACTGGAAAATAGGATAATCGCCACGGGAACGGGAGCAAACGCGCCGTCATAGATCCAGACCGGTACTGCGAACGCTGCGGTTAGCACCAGGGCGGCGGAAGCCGCCAGATGGCTGTAGGCGGTTACTAAGAGCGGTGAAAGCAGGGCGGTGGATTTTTTGATGAACAGTGAACCGATAGCGGCGGCCAGTGTCGAAACCAGCATGATGATATCGCCGTTCAGGCTGGTACTGTTGCTCACGGACTGACCGGAGACGATCAGGCTGACGCCGGAAAAACCCAGGATAATGGCCACCGCTTTGATCCAGGTGAAGGCTTCCCCGATAAAATAGCTGGCCAGCACCGTGGTTAACAGCGGATTTAATCCCAGGATCAGGGAGGCGTGGGTGGCGCTGGTGCTGGCAATACCCCAGGCTAGCGTGGTATGGTGCAGATAAATGGAAAAAATCACGACACCGGTAATGGGAACCCAGGAACTTTGGGGCGGTGTGACCCGGCCGCTTTGCCGGACGGCGACCGGCACCAGCAGAAAAGTGGCCAGTGAAAGGCGGATGGCCGCCAGCGCCAGGGGATGATAATATTGGGTGAGGTATTTGATCATCACGACGTTGATTCCCCATAGGACAACGATGGTGAGCAGCATCAGATAAATCCATTGATGCCCGGCTGCCGTGGGTGTTGACGGCGGTCTGTTTTCGGGTGCTTGTTGCATGGTATACTCCTTTTATTTGCTGACGCAGTTGCGGCCTTTTTCCTTGGCCCGGTACAATGCTTTATCCGCAGCTTTCAGCACGGCCTGCGCCTCCGGGCAACGGCTGCTCTTCTCACTGGCGCCGATGCTGATCGTGACAAATAATTGCTTGGGCGCACGTTTGCGGGGCGCTTTTGTTCTTTGGGTATAGCCGGTCTTGGCAATCTGTTCCCGCAAGGCTTCCAGATGCGGCAGGGCAGCGGCCAGATTTTTCCCCGGGAATATGACGGTGAATTCTTCACCGCCATAGCGGAAGGCTTTGCCACCGCCGCCAACAGTGGACAGGACGGACGCCACCAGACGAAGGACGTCATCGCCGACGTCGTGGCCGTAAGTATCATTGAATTTTTTAAAGTGATCAATATCCAACATGGCCAGAGTATAGATGCCGCTCAATTGTAGTAAGCTTTCCTGCAGAGCCCGGCGGGAAGGAATGCCGGTGAGTTCATCCCGGTAAGCCATGGCGTAGGCGTCCTGGATGACTGCCGCCAGCAACATTAAAGCAGCGGTGCTGAAAAAGATCGGCATTGCCACCGGAATGTCTCTATAGTACAGCGCAGCCAGTAGTGCCAGCGAGACGGGGAGGAATGACCAATCCACATGATGCCGGGTATGACGCAGCCGGATGGCGAAAGAAAGGGCGGCCAAAAAAAACAGCAGAGGGGACGCCGGCGGCAACGGTATGGCCGCGGCAGAAGGACCCGATCGTGAAAAAAGCAGGGAAAGCAGTGGCTGTACCAGGTCGGCGTCCCGGGTCAATACCACCAAAACAGCGAACGCTGTCTGCAGCGATAGCGCCGCCAACGGCAGTAATCCCCAAAAACTAAAAATTCCTCTTTCCCTCAGGTGGGCCAGAACCAGAAAATTTAACGGCAATAGCACGGTAAGCAGCGGCCAGAGGTTTTGCAGGCGGAATGCCAGATCGGGACCGGTTTTTAAGGCTTCCTGCAGCCCTAACTGGCCGCCGGCCAGCAATAGGAGCAAGAAAAAAACGCGGCTGCGGTTAAACCACCAGGCGAACAGTAAACCTAAACTGTAGATACCCCAGGACAAAGGGTCCAAGGTGCCCGGGGACAAAAAATCTTGGCGCAAAAGCGTGACGGCGGCCAGAAACAGAAAAGACGGGACCGCCAGCGCGGTCAGTGCGGATGTAATCACATGGATAAGCCCCTTTGTAGCAAAGTAATATTTCCTGGTCGGAAATCGTTCATTGCAGCAATATTTATACGGTTCCAGTCGGTTTCGCACGGAAAAGTTCAACAGGGTGTTTTGCCGGCTGCCTGAATCTGGTAGAATGAAACCGGAAAGCAGAAGCAAATGCAGAGAGGATGTCACGCATGTTTGATCTTTCGAAAACCCGGCTGGAACAGCTGGTGATTCATAAGGTGGGCAATCCGAGCCGGGAGGAGGGCATGTCCCTTTCGGCCGGTCCGATTGTGTTATATGACGGAGATTTGGAGGAATTGCTGCTGAAATATTTTCTGTCGCCGTTCCGGGAAAAAGTAGTGCGGCGGTTTTGGCAGGAGGAAGGACTCCAACAGCATGAATTGTATCATATGTTGAGTAATGTGTTTATCAGGCCAACGTCCTTTTATGATGAATCGGTAAAAATTTTGGAGCGGCTGTACGAAAAATCCCGGCACCCTCAAATACGGGGCGGTGAATTTTATATGGCACGGCTCTCGGGTTGCCTGTTTGGCGCATCAGAGGTGGAGGCCATCGGACTGTTTAAAACCGAGCGCCGGGAAAACTATTTGAAAGTGGCGCCATCGGGCAGTGGCTTTGTGGTCAGCCGGGATCAGGGAATCAGTGTCCGGCGTCTGGATAAAGGGGCGATTGTGTTCAATACCGAATCGCCGGACGGTTATCGGGTGGCGATTGTGGATCATGTGAGCCGGGGGCGCGACCAGGAAACCGCTGATTACTGGCGGGAAGATTTTCTGGGATTGACTGAAGTGCGGAATGAATACTTTCATACGGAAAAATATCTGGATCTGTGTCAGGATTTCGCGGAGAACGTGTATGGGCCGCTTTGCCAGGCGGATAAAAAAGATAAAGTGGTATTTATGAACGAGGCGATTGCCTACTTTGACAAAAATCAGGAATTTCAAATGGACGATTTCGTTCACAACGTGGTGAAAACGCCGGAAATCATTGAACAATTTCAGGAACACAAAAAAATGTATGAAGCCAACCAGGGGATTGAACCGGCGGAAACGTTCTCGATATCGGGTCCGGCGGTGAAAACGGTGAAACGCCGGTTTAAAAATTTGATCAAACTGGACACGGATATTGAAATCAGGGTAAAAGGGTCCGGTGAAAACGCGGGTGAAACCGGGTATATTGAACGGGGCTATGACGCTGACAGAGGAATGCACTTCTACAAGGTCTATTTTAATGAAGAAGAGTAAAATTGCCAATCCCTAATCTTTGCACGGGATAACAAACATCCCCGGCATTGCTTTGGGCAGGCCGGGACCATTGGACTTATCTTTGCAGATATGATAAAATAATTTGTCTCTGCCACTGGCTGCTGAAGGGTGGCCGGGACGAGAATTTTGATATTAAAGAAAGCTGGTAATAAAAGATGATAAGCACCAACGGAATAACGTTGCAATTTGGTAAACGGGTGTTGTTTAAAGATGTGAATATTAAATTTACGCCGGGTAACTGCTATGGTTTGATCGGTGCCAACGGTACCGGGAAATCGACTTTTCTGAAAGTGCTGTCCGGTGAAGAAGAGGCAACTTCCGGCGACGTCGTGATCACTCCGGGAGAACGACTCGCGGTATTGAAACAGGATCACTTTGAGTTTGATGAATTTCCCGTTTTGCAAACGGTGATTATGGGGCATGCCCGCCTTTACGAAATCATGGAAGCGAAGGACGCTCTGTATGCAAAACCGGAGTTTTCCGATGCCGATGGTATCCGGGTTTCTGAGCTGGAATGTGAATTTGCCGAACTAAATGGCTGGGACGCAGAGTCGGAAGCGGCCCGGATGCTTAACGGACTGGGTATTACGGACGAACTGCAGCAGAAGAAGATGGCGGATCTGGGCGACCAGGAAAAAGTCCGGGTGCTGCTGGCCCAGGCGTTGTTCGGCAATCCGGATATCCTGTTGCTCGACGAGCCTACCAACCATTTGGACATTGATGCGATCACCTGGTTGGAGGACTTTCTCTATGATTTTTCGAATACCGTGATTGTGGTTTCCCATGACCGCCATTTTTTGAACAAGGTCTGCACTCATATCGCGGATATTGACTTTGGCAATATTCAGTTGTACGTCGGTAATTATGATTTTTGGCTGGAATCGAGCCAACTGGCGTTACAACTGGCGAAAGACGCCAATAAGAAAAAGGAAGAGAAAGCCAAGGAATTGCAGAGCTTTATTCAGCGCTTCAGCGCGAACGCTTCCAAATCCAAGCAGGCCACTTCACGTAAAAAGCAACTGGAAAAATTGACGTTGGAGGATATTAAACCTTCTTCGCGCAAATATCCTTATATCGCTTTTAAACCGGATCGGGAAGCCGGGGATCAATTGCTGACGGTGGAGAACCTGTGCAAAACTGTTGATGAGAAAAAAGTATTGGACAATCTGAGTTTTACCATCAACAAGGGTGATAAAGTGGCGTTCGTCGGCACCGATGGGTTGGCAAAAACCACATTGTTCAAAATACTGATGGGAGAGATGGAACCGGATTCCGGTTCGTTTAAATGGGGCGTCACCACTACGCAGGCGTACTTTCCCAAGGACAGTTCGGAGTATTTTGATGGCGTGGAGATGAATCTGGTAGACTGGTTACGGCAGTATTCCCGGGATCAGGACGAGACCTTTATCCGGGGATTCTTGGGACGGATGCTGTTTTCCGGTGAAGAGAGCCAGAAAGAATGCCAGGTCTTATCCGGCGGGGAAAAGGTGCGTTGCATGCTGGCCCGGATGATGCTGAACGGCGCCAATGTTTTGCTGTTGGATGAACCCACCAACCATCTGGATCTGGAATCGATTACGGCGTTGAATAACGGTCTGATCAGTTACACCGGTACGATGCTGTTTTCTTCTCATGACCATCAGTTTATTCATACCATTGCCAACCGGATTATGGATTTAAGTTCCGCTGGTTTGATAGACAAACAGATGGCGTATGATGAATACCTGGAAGAAATAATGAAGACGCACGCGCAAAAATAGACGTGCAGCAGCCTGGGAGGGGGTGTGGCGATGATCACGTCGACTTTGCTCATGCTTTTATTGGGGTTTTCTGTGGGCGCGTTTGGCACATTAATTGGAGTGGGCGGCGGCTTTATTTTAGTACCGCTGTTTCTGCTGGCTTTTCATTGGTCACCGCAGCATGCCGTGGGCACGTCCCTGACCATCGTGCTGATGAATGCTGTTTCCGGGACCTTTGCCTATATCCGCCAGCGCAAGGTATATTATGATGCGGCGATACGTTTTAGCCTGGCGACATTACCGGGAGCCTTCATCGGCAGCTATCTGGCCCAATATTTTACCAGCGATTCGTTTCGGATCACGTTTGGCGTGTTTTTGGTCGGAATTGCCGCGCTGATGTATTTCCGGTCTTCAGCCAAACAGGGAAACATTAGTTTTGATGAAAAAACTTTTTCTTATAACCGGCCGCTGGGGATTGGGATCAGTGTTGTCGTCGGCTTTTTATCGAGTATTCTGGGGATTGGCGGCGGCATTATTCATGTGCCGGCTATGGTCTATGTACTGGGCTTCCCGGCGCATGTGGCGACGGCCACATCACATTTTGTCCTGGCGATATCCGCATTTTCCGGAGTGATTTCTCATTACGCATTAGGCAATATTTTGTTGGAGCCGGCATTAACCATTGGTGTGGGAGCCGTATTGGGAGCACAGTTTGGCGCCCGGCTCTCGCTGAAAGTGAAATCACCGATGATTTTAAAATTATTAGCGGTTGCGCTGTTGATTTTGGGAGTTCGGCTGGTATTGATCGCAGTATAGTTCGTTGCCGGAACGGATCGAATTTTACGTGACGGTGCCGGTTAAAAAAGGAGTGGATAGGATGCGCGCGGGAATTTACCGGCATTTTAAAGGACGCTACTATCAGGTGATCGGCGTGGCTGTCCACTCCGAGACCGAGGAACGCTGTGTGGTATATCAGGCCTTGTATGGTGAGCGCCAGCTGTTTGTCCGGCCCTTGGCCATGTTTGCGGAAACGGTGGAGCGGGAAGGAGAAATCCTTCCGCGTTTTGCCTATGTGGGTCAGGATTTACCGGGCGATGCGGAGGAAAAATAGAACGGGGAAACTGCACCAGGAAAAACTTGACAAATCCAGCGGTGGGGTGTAAAGTGGCGGCAGTGACTTATTCTCAGGGCGGGGTGCAAGACCCCACCGGCGGTATCCCGGAGTGATTCGGGGAGCCCGCGAGCGCTCTGGCCGAATGAACGGCAACGTTCTTTTAAGCCAGGGGTCAGCAGATCTGGTGTGATGCCAGAGCCGACGGTAATAGTCCGGACGGAAGAGAGTAAGGCAGTTACAGGCTAAGATATGTGTTGGACCACCAGCCCGCAAGCGCTGCTGCGCCGGCAACTTGAATTGATGGGGATTGTGGCGCCCGGCTTCGCTGTTGGTTGGAACGCATGGTTGGCTGATTGAAGGGGTTTTTGATCTCTCTTGTCGTAACTGCCCGATTTTTCGCCCTGATTCGGGTAAGTCAACTCAATACGAGGAGGCTTTACAGGATGAATCAGAATTTGTTGGAACGGTTTGGCGATGGGCAACAACGGGTGGAACGGGCGCTGATATCCCTGCGGCAAGGCCAGGGGGTCTTGGTTACCGATGATGAACAACGGGAAAATGAGGGAGATTTAATTTTTGCCGCTGAGACGCTCACGGAAAGCCAGATGGCTTTGCTGATCCGGGAGTGCAGCGGCATTGTCTGTTTGTGCCTGACCGAAGACAAGGCCAAAACGCTGGACTTGCCGTTGATGACGACAACCAATTCCAGCCGGTTTCAGACGGCGTTTACGGTTTCCATTGAAGCGGCGCAAGGTGTGTCTACCGGCGTTTCGGCTGCTGACCGGGTGCGGACGGTTCAGGCGGCTGTTAACGAAGCCGCCCGGCCCGGAGATTTGAGCCGGCCAGGGCATGTTTTTCCGCTGCGGGCCCGCCCCGGCGGTGTACTGGAGCGGGCAGGACATACCGAGGCCACCGTGGACTTGACGCGTTTGGCCGGTTTGAAACCGTGCGGCGTTCTTTGTGAACTGACCAACCCTGACGGTACCATGGCCCGGTTGCCGGATATTGTTTCTTTTGCGGAACAGCAGCAGATCCCGGTGGTGACGGTGGCGGATATCATCCAATACCGCCAATGCCAGGAGCGGGAACTCAGCCACGTTTTGCCGGTGAGCTAAGGCGCGTAATTTTATATGAACCGGTGTAAGGGCGGGACGTCGAATCCCGCTCTTTTCTTGTTATAAGAGCTGCTTTCCAATAGGGCGCTTTTAGATAAATTTTGCCGAATAAAAAACAGATGGTAAAAATTTGCTATTAGTAATGAT
>DATMYQ010000185.1:0-47110 GCA_035560935.1 Patescibacteria group bacterium
ATCGTGGCGTTGGGCATTTTGGTCAAAGTGACCGGAGTAGTCTCGCTGGAGACCATCCAGAAGACCGTGGCCAAACGGGTGCCACCGGCCACTGTGGGCAAGAACATGGAGGCGTTGAAGCTTGGTTTTGACGCGGTGTAAGCTTCAGGAACCACAACCAGCGGCGAAATGATAGGTTTTTCCGCTACAGGGAGATGTCTTGGTCACGCGGATGCGTGCCAGGGTATCTCTCTGTTTTTATCCATCAGTTTCCGGCGATGTAAGTGACGGTAAGCCCAGGTTTTGCGAAAAGAGCGCCGCCAATTTTCCCGGTCACGGGGTAAAAATATACTTTCGGATAGTGCGAAAGCGCCAGGCAAACTGCTATAATGACGATGATGCCGGGAGACTTGCGCCAGAGAGCAAATGGACGAACCGGAGTTGTTTTCGGACAGAAAGGAGACAGTATGAACAATCGAACATCAAGGTATTTCAAACCAATCTGCGGCTTTTTGCTGCTTATGGCGACGCTGGCCGCATCGCTGCCGTCGGCGGAGGCGTTTCAGCTGAGCATCACCAATCATTACGATAAAGAGAAATCGGTGGCGGTGGCTTATCATGATGACAATGTGAACAAATGGGCCTGCAAGGGCTGGTATAATGTGCCGGCGGGTGAGACCCGGAATTATGCGGTGCCTGAATCCAGCAGCCTGCCCTACGTTTATGTCTACAGCGCCGCCTGGAAGGGCGGCGACCGCAAAGACACCGTTTCACTGGGTGTCGTTAATAATAAATTCAAATATTATGAGGACGGGGATTTACCGGCGGAGGCCACCAACCCCCGCACCGTAGCCTTTACAAAAATGGATATTCAGGAGGATGCCATCCGTCTGGTTTTGGAACCGCCGGCGGGATCGGCACCGGCAGAAAGCGGCGGCCTGGGCGCGAAAATCGTGCATCTGGCGCTGCAGCAAAAAGGTAAACCCTATGCGTGGGGCGGTGCTGCGCCGGAAAGTGGTTTTGACTGTTCCGGACTCACGTATTACGTGCTGGGGCAACTGGGCGTCAGCATTGAGCGTACCGCGGACGTCCAGTATCATCCGCAGGAGTCCATCGGCTACCGGAACTTGCAGCCGGGGGATCTGGTGTTTTTCTTCGGCAACCCGGAACCGAATCATGTCGGCATTTATATCGGTAACAATCAGTTTATTCATGCGGCCAACACCAAGGGAGCCGGGCCGGGCGCGACCGGCCAGGTGATGATTAATCAGTTCGATCAATGGTACAAGAGTAAATTTGTCGGCGGCCGCCGCTTATAAAATATCAGAACAGAAACAGCAGACGCTGCCGTTGATACCGGCAATGTCTGCTGTTTTTTTATGGTGTGCTGTGAGCGGTACAGAGAGGAATCAGGGCGGGTGAGGCACAAACCCCGTTTGTCGCAGTCGCTGGATCAGTCCGGGTTTTTATCGGAAAATTTTAACGGCTCGATTTTAAAATTGGCGTTGGCCAGGATTTCCGGCCAGCTTTTCACCATGGTGTATATAACGTGTTTTTGATCCGGAGGCAACAGTTCCCAACGCACCAGATTCGGATCTGTTTTTTTCTCCCAGTCTAAGACGTTGCAGCGTTTCCAACCGTTGGCTTTTCTGTAGCGGAGCCAGTAGGAATGTTCCGAGACGGCCAACGTCTCCAGTTCGCTTTCACTAAATTCGATGATTTCCGGGATTTCTTTTACCGAAATCACATCATAATTAATCTTTAACAGGGCATCGGGAATGTGCTTGACCTGCTCGCGGAGAAAATCCTTAGCGGCGTCAGCCAGATCCTCCCAGGGCTGGACGGGCGTGACTGCGTCGAGAGTATGAGCGCCGTTCGGCGATTGCAGCTGTTCATAAATGACCATGGACAGGCTGTCAGTTTTTTCACTGTAGAAAGTATCATGCATCAGGTGGCGCAGGAAGGCTTCCTCATCGACGTGGAGCTTCAACTGTTCCTGGGACGGCAGATAGGACTGCTCCCATTTCCGGGCGTTAGTCAGCAAACTCATGTCCAAAATGGCTTCCATAGAACGGGATTCGTGTTTATAACGGGGGATTTTCAGCAGCGCCCGCAATACGCCGTCGTCGATCTGGGCTTCGGTGCCGAGAATCAGGTGCGGTGTCTTTTTTTCCAACAGAGAGCGCAGCAGCATGGCTCTCCGGAGAATGAACAACTGGTCGTTTTGCGGGTCGGTCTGATTGGGGCCCAGGATGTTGACGTAGCCCCGCAGGCGGCTGAGAAAATCGGGGCCTTTGGCATTTTTGAATTCCCGGGTAAACTGTTTCAGTTCCTCTTCCTCGGCGATGTCTTCACCGCAAAAGGTCTGAATGGTATTGCTGGTGCCGCCGGCGAAAACGAAGATCGCCTTGCCCAGGGAATGTTGCGAATCTCCTTCCCGGAAGACGCCGTCCTGCATCGGGGACAGAAAGTATTTCAGCCAGCCCAGTCTGCCTTCAAAAACCGAATCGAATTCGTCGAAAAAGACCAGCGGAATTTTTCCCTCCAGGGCCAGATCGCGGACTTTATGAAACGCGGTGATTAACTCCTGCGGTTTCCGAAACTGCGACAGATTGAAATTCAGGCGCCGGATCAATTGCGGGGCGATGCTGCCGGCAATCTGGGTTACGCCAAAGGACTTGCCGGAACCCGGTGTGCCGAATACGGCGATAGACAGCGGGCGTGTGGTATTAGTGGTGGAAACGTATTCCCACATCAGATTTTTGATGCTGCGGTAGCTTTCAATTTCCGTTCGGTCGACGGTCTGCAATTTGCCGAACTGGGCAATGGGGATATATTTCAGTGCATGCTGAACGCCTTTTTTTACGATGCTGTAGGCAATTTCGGCCAGATTGGTTGAACTTTTATCGTTAAGAATGTACCAATACCGGGGCTGATCGGACGTGCGGATCGGCACGTCCTGAACATGCTCCCGGCAGATGAAACCGCAGGTATCTTCAGAAAATATTGACGCGTCCGGAAAGCGGGCGGCGGTGATGGTTTCGCCAAAGCCGGCTACAAAATAACGCTGGGCGGCAACAATCCCATCCCGGATTCCTTCACCCACAGAGAGAGAAAGTTCGTCGCCGCTCTGGATGCCGGCGATGATGCAGCGGGTGATGGCGGCGACAAAACAGGAGGTATAGCCGGACATCATGCCCAGATTACCGGCGAAAGAACTGCCTTCGAATTCATAGGGCAAAAAGTACAGATGGGATTCCGCAGGGCTTTCGTTTTTATGATAAATGGCACCTTCCAGGCCGAGCAGCACAATGAGGTGACGGCAACTGGACAGAAACGCCAGTTTGGGATTGTTGTTCATTTGCCAGACGAAATCCTGCGCCGTCCGTTCCCAGGACAGCCCTTTGCTGATGTTCACGCCTTTGGAACGCAAATCGTCAATGTTGATAACCACGATGGCATTATCAATATGGCGGGCTTCGATGTTGTTCCACAGGCGGCTGGACTGGCTGGGGTTGCTCATTTTACATAGAATGAGCGGTGTCTTGCCCGGAGCTTTGAGCGCCAGGGGCCAGAAGTTCTCACTACGGTTAAACCCGTTATTCTCGTCGTCAATAATGATCATATCCGCGTCAGGGTCATCATTGACGATCGGCAGCAGTTTCATCGTGCCGCCAAGCGGCCCGGCAAAGCCCAGCAGGCGCTTCAAGCGATAGACCTCACCGGAACTTTCCGGCCGGGACAACACGGGAAACAAAGCCACTTCGCCGAAGGACTGGAGAAAGTCGCTGACGGCAACCGAGGAAAAATCCGGTGGCTGCGGCGACAGGACGTCAAGATCCGTTGCCAGCGAGACCAGACGGGAGAGCAGCAAGGCCTCACCGGGCAGGGAGACGCTATGAACGTTCAAATGGGTTTGCCAGTTCAAACCGTTATGGTTGCGGGAGTCCGTCCGCCAATATAGCGAGTTGATGCAGATATCGCCGGAAACTACAATTTTAAAAATCGGATCTGACATAATCACGGCTCCTTTTTTCTTTGGATTCCACGTATTTGGCAAAAGAGAAGCGTTGGAGACCGGAGTGCAGCCATGGCCGCGATGTAATCACCGGATATTACTGTGCAATGTTATATTATCATAATTAGAAAAGAAAATCTGTTAATGCCGTGTAAATATTAATGGCAAGATTGACAAAAGCCTCCTCGATCGGGCAGGAATTGTGTTTTCCTTCCAGAAGGTTTATAAAAAAAGAACCTCCGGTCCATGAAAAGGGTAAAACAGGAAGGGGAGGGATAAAATGAGTGAGGGTACGGCAGAATCCGGCGAATGGTTCGGACATCCCAAAGGATTGTACGTACTGTTTTTTGTGGAGATGTGGGAACGGTTCTCTTACTATGGCATGCGGGCCCTGCTGGTTTTCTATATGACGAAACATCTGCTGTTTTCGCAGGGGCAGGCATCGGAAATTTACGGGCTGTACACCGGTTTGGCCTATTTTACACCTTTTTTTGGCGGAATTCTGGCGGACCGGTTTTGGGGGCAGCGCAAAGCAGTGATGATTGGCGGTGTGCTGATGGCGGCAGGACACTTTGCCATGGCCTTTGAATCGTTGTTTTTTCCGGCACTGGGACTTTTGGTGCTGGGCAACGGCGCGTTTAAACCCAATGTGTCCACCCAGGTGGGGACGCTGTATCCGGAGGGAGATCCCCGGCGCGATTCGGCGTTCAGCATTTTTTATGTGGGCATTAACCTGGGAGCGTTTTTGTCGCCGCTGGTTTGCGGCACGTTGGGCGAAGTGTGGGGCTGGCATTACGGATTTGCCGTGGCCGGTGTCGGTATGATGGTGGGTTTGGGCATTTATCTCTGGGGCCAGAAATATCTGGCGTCTGACCGTTTGATGAAGCGACAGGAACAGCAACAAACCGCTGAGGAACCGCTGACGAAGGATGATAAAATCAGGATGATGATTCTGGCGGTGGTTTGTTTGTTCAATATTGCCTTCTGGGCCGCCTATGAACAGCAGGGGAACACGCTGGCGCTGTGGGCGGATGAAGACACCGACCGTTACCTGCGGGGCTGGGAGATCCCTGCCACCTGGTTTCAGTCGGTGAATCCGTTTTGCATTTTCTTTCTGACCCCCTTCGTCACGGGCTTTTGGGCCTGGCGGAACCGCCAGGGGCAGGGAATGGGGGCCATCGGCAAAATGTCGGTGGGCTGCCTGCTACTGGGCCTGTCCTTTTTGATCATGGTGCCGGCAGCGGTGCTTTATGATGCGCACGGAACACCGGTCAGCATGTTCTGGCTGGTCGGCAGTATTTTTGTGATGACGCTCGGTGAATTGTATCTGTCGCCGGTGGGACTGTCGCTGGTGACCAAGCTGGCGCCGCCCCGGCTGGTGTCCATGTGTATGGGCGGCTGGTTTTTTTCCCAGTTTATCGGCAACAGTCTGGCGGGTTATATCGGCAGCTACTGGGACGTGGTGGCAAAACCGCATTTCTTTTTGCTGCTGGCGGCGATGGCTACGGTGTCGGGGCTTTGTATCGCGCTGTATTTGCAGTATTTAAAGCGGACGGAGCACCGGAAACATATTCTGACGGTGTAGACTGGCTGGAGATAATGCGACAATGGACGACGGACGAGGAGAGGACGAAGGTGCTGACAATGAGCGTATGAGGAGGAGTGAAACTTGGTTGTCGATAAAAAGAAGCTGGTGCTGGTGCTGGCGATGACTTTGGCTTTGGGCCTGTCGTCGACCGATATTTACTTGGCGTCATTGCCGCGGCTGGCCGAAGAATTTCACGTGGATGCGGACTGGGCCAACCTGACGTTGAGTGTTTATACCGCCGGCATGGCGCTGGGCTGTCTTTTGTGCGGCTTTGCCAGTGACCGCTTTGGCCGGCGCCGGATGTACCTGGGGGCATTGGGGGCTTATGTCGTTGCTTCGGCGGCCATTGGCATGATGCCGGATCTGGAGGCGGTCATTGCTCTGCGGTTTGTGCAGGGGCTGGTGGTTGCGGTTTTTGTGATTACCAGCCGGCAGGTGATTGCCGATATTTGCGATGAGCAGGAAATGGTCAAATATACGGCGATTCTAACCATGGGTATTATTTTGTCGCCGGCGCTGGCGCCGGTGATTGGGGCTTATATTGCGCATTTTTCCTCGTGGCGGATGTGCTTTTGGGTGAGCGCGGCTTTTGGCCTGATCATGCTGCTGCTGGTGGCGTGGCGACTGCCGGAAACTTTGCCGCAGCCGCGACCGTTGCCGGCGGCGGGCAATTTGTTGCGGGAATACCGGGAAATTTTACAAAACCGGCAGTTTCTCTGCTACGCGTCGATTATTACGCTGTGCTATTGTGCCTTTTTCTCGTTCCTGACCATGTCCAGCTTTATCTACATCAGTGAACTTGGCGTCGATCCCCGTTGGTTTTCCAAGATTTTCATTTTACTGGCGCTGGTGTATCTCATCGGTAACACCACGTTGCAGCGTCTGAACGCCCGGAATACGGCAAAAGAAAAAATGGTGTACTGGGGACTGCTTATCTCGCTGGCGGGGGCTTATTTCAGCCTGTTGGCAATGTTGGCGTGGGATCATCTCTGGATCGGAATCATTCTCAGCGTGGGTGCCGCCATGATGCGCGGCGCTTACGCCTTACTGCAGGCGCCGGCGCAGGTGCTGACGATGCTGGCCTGTTCGGATCGTCCGGGAACCACGGTGGGACTGATTTTCTTTTTGCAGTTCGTCGCGGGAGCGCTGACCAGTGCGGGAGTGTCTGTTTTTCATGAATACGCGATTGGCGCCACGGTCATTACGATGGCGGTTTGTCTGACGCTGGCAATGGCGGCGTACGGTGTGGAACGGCGCCGGGTGGCGACTGCCGGAGTGTAAGGACGGGTTAGACAAAAAAGCACTGCTTCCCCTTCTCTTGCTCGGGAAATACAGCACTTGTCAGAAAATTGCCGTGTGCTTAACGTGATGTTAACCAAAAATTAAAATTAGCCGTGGCCGAAAACGGTATAATCAATAGGGAAAGGCAGAAATGAGTGGTGCGCGTGAACCCAAAAAGAGAGTGGAGGAATTCATGTTGAAAAAAGTGCTTTTTAAAAAAATTCTACTGGCAGTATTGATCGTGGCGGCCGGCAGCCTTGCGGTTGCTGACGCCAAAGAACTAGCGCCCAATGTCCGCTACCAAAATGATTACACCATCATCAGTGATAAAAACCTGTACCGGGATTTTGTGCCGGTCAATCCGGATGGTTTGGTCAACGCGGTGGTGGAAATTCCGACAGGATATAACGATAAATGGGAAGTCGGTAAAAATGGGATCATGAACTGGGAACTGAAGGACGGCAAACCGCGCATTGTTGAATATCTGGGCTATCCGGGCAATTATGGCATGGTTCCCCGGACGGTCGGCGGTGACGGCGACTCTCTGGACATTTTGGTGCTGGGACCGACAATACCCCGGGGAACCTGGGTGAACGTCAAAATTATCGGTGCGCTGAAACTGATGGATAAGGGTGAAGTCGATGATAAACTGATTGCGGTAGTGCCGGGCAGCTATTTTGCCAGCTGCGACAGTTTGGCAGATTTGAATGAAAAATTTCCCGGTGTGACCACCATTGTGGAGACTTGGTTCACGAATTATAAAGGCGCGGGAAAAATGAAGTCACAGGGATTTGTTGAGGCGGAAGAAGCCCGGCAAATTATTGATGCGGCCGTCAAAGCCTATCAATGACCTCATTGCGCCAGCAGCGGGGAAAAGTCGGGAAGCGCCGTCAGATCAGGCGAACTTTCATGATGAATGATCCGGCTCAGCGCCGTGGCCACTTCGGCCAGATTGGCATTGCCGGCCCGTTCACCGATGCCGCCGATGGTGACGCTGGCGAGTGCGGCGCCGGATTGCAGGGCGCTGAGAGTGTTGGCGGTGGCCAGGCCAAAGTCGTTGTGGCCGTGAAACTCCACCGGCAGCGGGCAACGGGGGATCAGATCCCGGAAGATGTCCGCCGTCCGGAACGGATCCAGCCGGCCGATGGTGTCGGCGTAACGGATGCGCTGCGCGCCCAGTTTGGCTGCTGTGTCGGCCACCTGCAGAAAAAACTCCGGGTCGGCCCGGGAGGCGTCTTCGGCGCCGACCGAAACTTCGCAGCCATAGCTGCGGGCCATGGATACCGCCTGGGTTAACGAGAAAAGGACCTGTTGCCGGTCCTTTTTTAGTTTGCGTTCGATATGCAAATCGGAAACCGGCACGGAGATGTGCAGAAAAGAGAAGCCGCAATGAATGGATGCCAGGATGTCCTCCGGCATCGCCCGGTTCCAGGAAAAGACCGTGGCGTCAAGCGGCGTGGCCAGAATCAGCCGCAACCCTTCCTGCTCAATCGGGCCCATCGCCGGCGTGCCGGCTTCGATCCAGCGGATGCCTGCCTGATCGAGGGCTAAGGCAATCTGTTGTTTTTCTGCGGCAGAAAACGCCAGACCGGCGGCCTGTTCACCGTCACGGAGCGTGGTGTCGACAAGCTGGGGCAGAATGAGACGGTCCATGCGAGTAGCTCCTTTCGGTGCGGAGTGACTGATAGAGGCGCCATAATTGCGGATCCGGCACGCCTCCCCGGTTGGCCACCGCCTGACGGCGGACCACTGTCAGCAGACGTTCGGCCAAGGGGTCCGACAGTTCGAGATTCCACTCGCGAAAGCGGGCTTTCAGTGAAGCAGAACCAGAATGCTTACCGATCACCAGCCGGCGGTGCTGGCCCACTTCTTCCGGTGGAAACGGTTCGTACAGACTGGAGTCTTTCAGAATGCCGTCCACGTGAATGCCGGATTCGTGGGCAAAAATGTCCTCGCCGATCAAACTTTTGTTGCGCCGCGGCGCCTGATCCAGCAGGGTGAGAATCTGGCGGCAGGCGGCGGTCAGATGCAAAGTGGGCGGTGAGGACTCATTCCACAGTTTTTTATGGATCATCAGCAGCTCTTCCAGAGCCGGACGCTGCTGCAGACCGCCGACGGCAACGGCAATCCGCCTGACTCCGGCCCGAATGGCGCCCAGGGCGTTAGCCGTGGCCAAACCGCAGGCGTTGGCGGCGTGAAATTCCAGCCGGCAAGGCAGCGCGTGGCGCAGCGCGGTCAAACGGGCCACAGTAGTCAGGGGATCCAGCAGGCTGTCCTGATCGCCGTAGGCCAGAACCGGCGTGTCAAAACCGGGCTGGTGGTTCCAAAGGCGGATGATTTCGTCTGCCGGCCAGTCGGAAGCGTTGGTCAGATGCAGCGCCGGAAACAGGCGCAGACGGCGGGCCAGCGTCACCGCCTGGTCCAGGGATTTCATGGCGGCGGTATCACCGGTATGCTGATAAGCAAGAATGACTTGCCGGAATCCCAGGTTATGAGCTTGTTGCACCGCTTCCGGAACGGGAGTGACGATGGCCCGGAAGGGTAAGCGAATACCGCTATGAGTGGCCAGCCGGACAAAATAGCCTTCATCGGGGTGGAGATCGGTCAAACCAACGTACAGACTTCTTAACAGGGGGATCAATTGACCATAAGCGGCAGGATGACGATCGGTGGGCAGTCCGGCGGTCAGCGTCTGATCAATCCAGAGGATGGGATGTTGGAACGCCATAATTATTCCTCCTCCGCCCTGCAGCAGGGCTTCTCCAGAATCAGCAATTGTTCTTTGGGACCGAGCGATTCGCGCCGGCAGTCAAAATGACCGGCCTCCAGCTCTGTTTCCAGCCAGGGAGGAACATGACCGCAGCGAATCTCCAGCCGGATCAGCGCCGGACGGCGAAGCAGCGGCAGCAGCACTTGTTTTGAGGTCAGGCCGTGATGGCCTTCCTGGATCTCTTTCAAAGACACGGCAAAAATACCGGGGGTGATTTCCCGAACCGGTGGCGGCATTTGCACCTCTGCCTGACGGGCCGCCCGCCGCGCCTCTTCCTGCTGGAGAATGTCGTCAAGAAATTCCCGGGGAGCGCCCTCACATTCCCAGACACTGGCCCCTTGTTTTTCCAGCTCAAAAAAGGGGATACCGGTGACGCTCCGACCGACAAATACGTCGCAGTCACCGAGAAATTGCACCAGATCCGCCAGTTGCCGCCGGTTTTCCCGCAGACCCTGAGCCGGGTCCAGTTGAAAATCACGGGACCGGTGCAGTGACCAGCTGCCCTGGCGACGCCGGTAGATCTGGACGCTTCCATTTTCACCCGGCGACGCGGTTTGACCATTGTCGCCGACAAAAACCGCAATATCTCCTGCCATACTGTTCTCCTTTCTGCCTTGGGGCGGATACATCAGATTTCCAGACGTTTGACCGGGACGCCGCCTTCGATATGCTCGTCCATAATGGCTTCCACATCTTCGGCGGTTACCGATCCGTACCAGACATTGTCCGGATAGACAACAACAATCGGGCCTTGCTCACAAATGCCGAAGCAGCCGGTGTTGCTGACAAACACCTGGCCGCCCAGATCCCGGTCGTCAATTTCTTCCATAAAGGCGTTGACGATATCCACACTGGCCTTACTGTGGCAGAAGCCTTTCTGCTGGCCGTTGACCCGGGAACTGGTACAGACAAAAATGTGCTGACGGGGTTTGTTCATGGTGCGGTTCTCCTTTCCTTCCATAACTGTTCGGAGTTAGATCTGCCGATCGCCGCCGGGCGCTCGGCTTTTGTCAGGGTATGGGGCGAGTGCAGTTTTCTTAGTTCTTCGACAACATACTGCAGCCCGGATTCAATGGTGTAGCAGTATTCAACACTGAGGACATTTTGCTTCAACAGACGTTTTTGGGCGGCGTGGCCGATGCGCAGCGTTAATACCGCATCACAGTCAGCCAGCAGGCGCATGATCTGCTGACGCCGGCGGCGCTCCCCATCGCATTCTTCCCGGCCCAGACAGTATTTTTCCGTAGGACGGGTTTCCACCTTGGTAAATGTCCGGCCATCACCCTGGTAGATGGCAAATTCGGCGGCATGGCCAAAATGCAGGTCCACCAGTTTGTCCGACTTGGCAGTGACGGCGATGGTATAGGTTGTATCCAGGGGTGTTGTGACGGCCTCCGGTGAGGACGGCGCCGGCACCGGCGCCGCGGTGTCGAATTCCCGGGCCCGGTCTTCGGTCAGGAGTCCGATGGCGTCGGCCCGGCATTGCTGACAGTGGCGCATTTGCCGCATATCCACGCCGCACAGGTCGCGCATGGCGTTCAAATCCTTGGCGCTCGTCTGGGGATGTTCGGCGAACCGGCTACCGGGAGCGGGAATCAGCGGCATGATATTGGTAATCCAGGCGCCGCGTTCCTTGACTTTTTTGACTACTTCGGGAATGTGGCGGTCATTGATTCCTTTGATCATGACGATGTTGACCTTGACCAGCACGCCACGCCGGGCTAGCAGTTCGATGCCGTTCAATTGATTTTCGATCAGAATGGCGGCTCCGGCGGCTCCCTGACATTGGCGGCCGTGGTAGTTAATGTGATGATAAATCAGGCCGCCGATTTCCGGATCGACGCTGTTGACCGTGACGGTAACATGATTTACGCCCAGAGCGATAATTTCAGCGGCATACTCCGGTAGCATCAAACCGTTGGTGGAGAGACAGAGCATCAGTTCGGGATGGTCGGCGCGGATTTTCTGGAAGGTTTCCCGGCAGTCCGGCCAGTTGGCCAGCGCGTCGCCGGGGCCGGCGATGCCCGCCACGGTCAGATTGGTCAGCTGTTCTTTCACCCTGTCCAGTTTGGCTTTGGCCTGCGTGGGGGTGAGGACTTCACTGGTGACACCGGGGCGGCTTTCATTCACACAATCGAATTTGCGGGTGCAATAGTTGCACTGGATGTTGCAGCGGGGCGCCACCGGCAAATGCATGCGGGCGTAGTGATGATGCGCGTCAGCTGAATAACAGGGATGAAGACTTTCCGTCGGCGGACAGCAAGTTTCTGGCGCCGGAGAACCTTTGGAGAAAATGTCCACGTCGTTTCACCTCAATCGTAAAGAATTAACGAGCCAGCTTCAAATTCTGCCGGCGCTCGGGATCCGGATAAAAGCGTTCATACATGGTATGCCGGTAAACTTTATGCTTGTGCTCAAGCAGGGTGTTGGTCAGACGGTCCAGCAGCATGGCCGTGCCGGTGTAGCCTATCGACAACAGCCGCTGGCCGCCCATCCGGTCCAGAATGGGAAATCCCAGACGGACCAGCGGGATACCGGCTTTCTCCGTCAGGTAACGGCCATCGGAAGGACCAATGGCCAGATTGACGCCGGCGGCCTGACTTTGTTCCCGGATCGTGACGAAGTCGGCGGTATCGAGAACCTGAGCACCGGAATGCGCGTCGGTCAGAACGGGAGCCAAACGCGCCGCCAGCAGCGGGTTGCGGCCACCGGTGGCCACGACGGCCGGATGCAGGCCGTTTTCACAGCAGGTATCGGTGACGGCGGCCACCAGTTCGGCATCGCCGAAGATGGCGCAGCGGCCCTGGAAATTGTATTTATGGGAGTCCACCATGGCGTCCAGCAAGCGGCCCCGTTCTTCGTTAAAACTGTCTGGAACCGGTTGGCCGGTGATCCGGTGCAGCGTGTCGATGAACAGATCGGTGTTTTTTAGTCCGATAGGCAGCGGCAGGTTGTACAGCGGTACCCCGAAGGTTTCTTCCAGATATCGTCCCGGTGACAGGGCGTCCGCCACGGTAACGCCAAACTGGATCGTGGCTGGTGCCCCGCCCATGGCCCGGATGGCCGCCAGCGGCGTGCCGCCGGCGGGAAGTTTGGTGTACTGAGGGTCGTAGGGGCGATCCAGCGTTTCCGACAGATCGGGACAGAGGGTGGCGGCAATATTCAGCCGGGCCAGGATGCTTTTGATTTCCCGGATATCAGCGGCGCTGATATTGGGTATGATCAGATTCAGCCGCTGATGGGGCGGTGTGGTCTGGGCCAGGGTGGCGACAATGCGTCGCAGGGTGAAAAAATAACCTTCGTCGTGGCTGCCCCCATAACCGGGGGTGGCGGCGGTGACCAGCTGCAGCGGCAGACCGGGATGATCGGCCGAATATTCCTGGGCGAACCGCTCGACGTCTTCACCGATGGTTTCCGCCAGGCAGGTGGTCAAAATGCCGATCAGGGCCGGATCGTAGACCCGGCGGACATTGTCCAGCGCCTGTTTGAGGTTTTTTTCCCCGCCGTAGATGGTTCCTTTTTCGTTCAGTGAGGAAGAGGCCACGTCAATCGGTTCGTTGAAATGTTCGGCGATGTGGCGACGCATATAAGTGCTGCAGCCCTGAGAGCCGTGCAGGACCACCATCGTTTCCTGAATGCCTTTCAAGGCGAGGATGCCACCCATCGGCATACACATGTGACAGGGGTTTTCGTTTACGTCGCGGAGGACGGAGTCATCCATGGCGGCAGGCCTCCTCTCTCTTTTACTGCGTCCCAGACCGGGGAACAGACCGTGGAATATACCTCGCGGGCGAAGTTGACCGTGCCGGCATAGCCGCTGAGCGGGTGTTTGCGGTCATGGTTGTGGTCGATAAACGCCCGGCCCAGTTTGTAAGCCAGTGGACGTTCCTTGACGCCGCCCACCAGCAGATCGGCGGCCTGCTCTTTCATGAACCGCTCCAACTCGGCGGGGTTGGCGTCGTCCAGAATGACCGTGCCTTCCCGGACCAGCTGGCCGATGGTGTCATACTCTTCCGGCCGGCCGGTCTGAGTGCCGACCATTACCACTTCGATGCCGATTTCCCGGAACTGTTTAATCAGTGAAATCGCTTTGAATCCACCGCCAACATAAACGGCGGCTTTTTTGCCCTGCAGCAGCTGGCGATAATTTTCCAGCACCGGCATGACCCGCTGCGTCTCCCGCTCGATCAGTTCTTCGGCGCGGTGCAGCATTGTTTCATCACCAAAATACCGGGCGATTTTGCGCAGGGAGTCCGCCGTATCGTCTAAACCCAGGAACGATACCGGCAGGGAAGGAATGCCGTAGCGTTCCTCCAACTGGCCCGCGAGATAATGCATCGAACCGGCGCACTGGATGATGTTCAGCGCCGCCCGGGTCGTCTGGCGCAGGCCGTCATGGCTGGAATCGCCGGTGAACACCGTGTTGACGGTGACACCGATCTCTTCCAGGTAGCCGCGGATGATCCAGGCTTCGCCCGCCAAGTTGAAATCGCCAAGATAGTTGACGCTGCGAGGGATTTTTGCGCCGGCCGGGGCGGTGTCGATCAATTGCAGCAACGCGTCGCAGGCGGCCCGGTAGCCGGCCGATTTGTTGCCGATGAAGCCACTGGATTCCACCGGGATGACCGTGATGCCGTGACGCTGGGATGCCTGACGGCAAACCGACTGCAGATCGTCGCCGATCACGCCGACGATACAGGTCGAGTAGACAAATACCAGATTGCTCCGGTATTTGGCCACCAGTTCGTCGATGGCGGCGGCCAGTTTTTTTTCGCCGCCAAAGATTACGTCTTTTTCCTGAAGATTAGTGCAAAAGCTGTTGCGGTATAATTCGGAACCGCTGCTGAGGCTGCCCCGGATATCCCAGGTATAGCTGGAGCAACCGATGGGCCCGTGGACCAGATGAATGGCGTCGGTGACCGGATTCAGCACCACCCGGGCGCCGCAGTAAACGCAGGCCCGCTGGCTGACGCAGCCGGCAATGCTGTCCGTGTCACATTTCAGAGAATGTTTTTGCCTGCCTTTAGTGAGAATGGATTCCTGACGGGCGTCAATGCCTGAGGTGGTCATCGGTTTCACTTCCTTTGGCCGTTACGCGGTAACGGCTTACATTACCAATTCAAAATCTTCATCGGCCGCGTCCCGGTCAGCCCGGTCCAAGAGGGCGTTGGCGATCATTTCTGTCAGGCGCATGGCGCCCCGGTAGCCGACGATGGGCAGATAGGAATGGACGCTGCGGTCCAGCACAGGGAACCCGACTCGGACCAGCGGGATATCTTCCGCCCGGGCAATATATTTACCGTAAGTGGTGCCGATGATCAGATCCACCGGCTGGTTTTTGATCCACTGATGGAAGGTAAACAAGTCACCGCCGGCTTTGACATTGGACGGAGAGGTTTGTGGGCCGAGTATTTCCCGGATGTCCTCTTCAAAGCTGCCGGAGGCCGAGCCGATCGCGCCGCCGGGGGTGCCGGTCAGCACGTGCAGCGGGATCATGCCGAGACTGACGACGAATTCCGTCAGTCCGGTGACGATGTCGGGATCGCCGAAAATGGCCACTTTTTTGCCGTGGAAATGGAAATGGGTATCGGTTAACAAATCCACCAGCTGTCCCCGTTCTTCTTCCAGCTCGGTGGGAACCTCCCGGGTGAAGCGGCTGCGCAGCGCCATCAAAAAGGCGTCGGTGGCCTTGATGCCGATCGGAGTCTTCAGCGTGATTTCCGGCACCTGACATTTTTTGGCCAGCAGATCGGCGGCGTCGCTGGAAGCGAAGCGACCCAGCGCCAGCGTCATTTTGGAATTGCCGGTGTCCGCCAGTTGGGGCAGGGTCGTGCCTCCCTTGGGAAACATCGCGAATTCGCCGGTCAGCGGCGAGTCCACCACACCGGATGTGTCGGGGAACATGATGAAGGGAACGCCCATCAACTGGGTCAGCCGTTTGATTTCCCGCATGTCGCCGGGATTGACAAATCCGGGAATCAGATTCACCTGTTCCTTTTTCACCGTGGTGGCGGCTTCGGAGAAATAACTGACCATCGCCTTGGTCATATTGGAAAAACCGGTAATGTGAGAACCCTGGTAACTGGGGGTGTTGGCATGGATGACCACTTTGCCTTCGGGAACTTCCGTCGACTTGATAATGCTGGGAATGTCATCACCGATGGTTTCCGTCAGGCAGGTGGTGTGTACCGCCATCACGTCGGGCTGGTAGATTTCGAATACGTTCTTGATGGCGGTTTTTAAGTTGGCGCCGCCGCCGAATACGGACGCGCCCTCGGTAAAGCTGCTGGTGGAGGCCATCACCGGATCGCGGAAATGACGGGTCAGGTGCATGCGGTGATAGGAGCAGCAGCCCTGGGAACCGTGACTGTGAGGCAGGCATTTGTGAATACCCAGCGCGGCGTACATGGCGCCGATCGGCTGGCAGGTTTTGGCGGGATTGATCAGTCCGCCGCTGTTGCGTTCTTTGCTGTCTTTACGGGTGCAGTCCAACATATCAGGCCACTCCTTCCTCGGTAACCGTGCCTTCCAGCAGCGGTTGGTTTTTCCAGGGGGGAACCACGAAGTTCCAGGTAGGGGAAGCAAAGGCCATGCTGAGGTCTTCGGCGAATTTTACGGCGCCGTTGAAGCCGGCGTAAGGGCCGCTGTAATCATAGGAATGCAGCTGCTTGGACGGAATCCCCATCTTCTGGATGACATATTTATCCTTGATGCCGGAGGAAACAATATCCGGCTTGAGGATTTTGATGAATTCCTCAGTTTCGTAATGGTTCAGGTCATCGACGATCACATGGCCGTCCTTCATGTCGACATTCATACCGGCGTAGAAACTAAGCGGGATTTTTTTCTTCAGTTCCTCCATCATCTCCGCCGGGATTTTCAGCCGGAAGCGGTCGGGATCAGCCTGGACTTTTAATTCGGGGATGTTTTTGCTGTCGGCATCGGTTTTGATTTCAGGAATCACCTGTCGGCCCTCGTAATCGTCCCGGTGAGCGAACTCGTAGCCGGCCAGCACCGTTTCAATGCCCAATTCCCGGAACAGGTTCTGGTAATGATGACCGCGGGAACCGCCCACGAAACAGAAGGAGGTTTTACCGGTGGTGATTTTCTTGTACTGTTCGAGAATGGGCTCAATCCGGGCCAGTTCCCGGGCGATGACTTCCTCGGTTTTTTGAATTAACGCCGGATCACCGAAATAGATGGCCATGTTCCGCAGCGATTCGATCGTGCCTTCGATACCGACGAAGTTCACTTTCAGCCAGGGGGTGCCGTACTTGACTTCCAGCATTTCAGCGATATAGTTGATGGAGCGGTGGCATTGCACCAGATTCAGTTCGGCCACATGGGCATTTTTCAGATCCTCATAGGAACCGTCGCCGGTCATGACCGACACGACGTCGTAGCCGATGATTTCCAGGATGCGTTCCACTTCCCAGCCGTCACCGCCGATGTTGTACTCGCCCAACAGGTTGACCGGGTATTTGCCGGTAGCTTTTTCCTGTGTACCGGCGCCGATGACTTTGTCCATCAGGATATTGTTGGCAATATGGTGGCCGGCCGACTGGCTGACGCCTTTGTAGCCTTCACAGCTGAACGCCAGCACCTGAATGCCGTGTCGCTCCTCGGCGGCTCTGGCCACCGCACCGATGTCGTCGCCGATCAGCCCGACAGGGCAGGTGGCGGAAATGGTGACGGCGTTGGGTTTAAACAGGGCGACCACTTCGTCAATGACTTTGGTCAGCTTTTTTTCGCCGCCGAAGACAATGTCGCTTTCCTGCATATCGGTGGTGAAACAGTAGTTCAAAAAATTCTTTTCCGGATCCTCGCTGCGGGCTTTATTGCGGCGGGTGCCCCAGGTATAGTAGGCGCAGCCGACCGGGCCGTGAACGATGTGGACCATATCCTTGATCGGGCCGAGCACAACGCCTTTGCAGCCGGCAAAAGCGCAGCCGCGGTTGGTGATGATGCCGGGCAAAGTACGGGTGTTGGCTTCAATTTCCTGACGCTCCTGCGAGGAGTCTTTGATCAGAATGTGTTTTTTGCGGTTCTTGGCGGTTTTGGCCGGATAGACGGAAAGAATTTCTTCCAGTTGCTCCAGGTAAACGCCGGTTTGTTTATCGTCTGGGTTGATGGTATGGGCAGCCATGGTCTTCAACCTCCGTTTCATTGCATAGTTGCATAATCAATCGATATTTTATACCGCTGCTTCGCCGGTTTCGCCGGTGCGCACCCGCACCGCATCATCCACCGGCATGATGAATATTTTGCCGTCACCCACCCGGTTGTCGGTGCGGTTGACCTGCATTACGGCCTTGATGACTTTTTCGACGTCGTCGTCATGGGATAAAATCGTGAACATGCGGCGGGGGAAGAGGCTGGTGCCGTCGAGAAACTCCTCGACCACCCGTTCGGCCTCGCCGTCGGCTTCGTCACCGGCCATGGCCAGCAGTTTCTGCTTGCGGTCGGCAATCACCGACGGATCTTCCACCAGTTTGCCCCGGCCCATGACTTTCAAGGCGGTGAATCCGGCAACGCCGGCCTCCACCAGTGCTTTTTTCGTGGCGCCGGTTTTGTTCATACGGATCACGGCGATAATTTCCTTCATCGTAGCTCCCCCTTTACAGTCCTTTGGCGCCGCTGGAAATGGTGTAGGCCTCTTCGACGGGACTGATAAAAATTTTACCGTCACCATAAGCGCCTTTTTCACCGGTTTTGCCGTATTGCAGGATTAACCGGACGATATCATCCTTGTCTTCATCCCGGATGGCCATCATCACCATCACTTTGGGGATTTCGTCGTAAACCACGCCGCCGATCCGAATGCCTTTCTGCTTGCCGCGGCCGACCACATCGACGGCGGTGGCGGCGTGAAAGCCAGCCCGGGACAGTTCGGCCAGCATCTCGTCTTTCTTTTCCGGCCGGATGATTGCTCTGATCATTAACATATGCATCGCTCCTTCATTGATTGTTGCGGATTTTTGATCAGGCAATGGCGTCCAGGAAGCCATGCTGCATCATCAGTTCTTCCAAACGGTCCTGGGTCATGGGTTTGGGAATGACAAACATTTTGTTGGTGTCAATCGCGTTGGCCAGATTACGGTATTCACCCGCCTGACCGGCTTCCGGGTCAAAGTCGATAACTGTCTTCTTGTTGATTTCCGCCCGTTGTACCAAATTATCACGAGGAACGAAGTGGATCAGTTGAGAGCCGATTTCTTCCGCAAAAGCTTTTAGCAGTTCGTATTCGTTATCGACTTTCCGGCTGTTGCAAATGATGCCGCCGAGGCGGACCTTACCGTTGACCGCATATTTCTGAATGCCTTTGGCGATGTTGTTGGCGGCGTACAGCGCCATCAGTTCGCCGGAAGCCACAATATAGATTTCTTCCGCTTTGCCTTCCCGGATCGGCATCGCAAAACCGCCGCAGACCACGTCGCCGAGAACGTCATAGAAGACATAATCCAGATCCGGCGTGTAAGCGCCCAGGGATTCCAGTAAATTGATCGAGGTGATGATTCCCCGACCGGCACAGCCGACGCCGGGCTCTGGGCCACCGGATTCCACGCAGCGGGTGTTTTTAAAGCCGGGTTTCAAAATGTCGTCCAGATCAATGTCGTCGCCTTCGTCACGGAGCGTGTCCAGTACGGTTTTCTGACACAGACCGTGGAGTAAGAGCCGGGTGGAATCCGCCTTGGGATCGCAGCCCACCACCATAATTTGTTTGCCAGCTTCCGCCAGCGCCGCCACCGTATTCTGAGTGGTGGTGGATTTACCGATGCCGCCTTTGCCATATATCGCTACCTGTCTCATAATGGATACCCTCCTTGTTGTTATAAAATATTGTATTGGCCGAATGCGGCAATGCCGCGTTGAAAAACCGAATAAAGCGGAGTATAATACTATTGGACATGTGAAATAGATCCTGGTGTGTAGCCGGGGAAAAAACTTGTCCGGGCTTCATGGGTACTGAGAATACTCATGGAGCTTTTTCTGCGGACGATTGAGCGTAAACCGGGGTGGGGGGGGAGAACTCCTGCCGTGTATTTCGCGGAACATCTTTCGATACAACCACCTCCTTAAAAACATGACGGGGCTTACAGCCGTTTGTTGACGGCCATAAGCCCCGTTGCTTCTTTACGATACCAACCAGTGTAAGCACTGTGCCGGAAAGGCAATGTGGGTTTTTCCGGATTCCCGGTAGGGAGAAAACAAAAAGGAACCTACAAACGCCTTGCGTTTATAAGCTCCGTCGCTTACCCGGATCTGATAAAGATTGTCCTGAGTATAACATATACATTAGAAAACGGCAAGCGGTCCGGAAAAAGTCATAATATATTGGAATATTTATTAGAATCGTTGCTGGCTGGCGGCGTTACTATTTTCACTTGTGTTTTTAACACTTCCGGCGGATGATACCGGCAAAAATTCATGGTATAATGAAGCGAAATGAGAAAAAATGCAATAGCAAGAGAGGTGCTGATGGAGATGACATGGATCAAACCGGGCAGAACCACGGGAATGGGCAGCCTGCCGCATGAAGACGGCGAGGTGGCGATGGGGCTGATCGCCCGCAATATGCCCCATTGGCCCCATTGGCCCCAATTGCCGCGCGGCGGTCAGGATCAGGGGATGACCGTCCAGTATGTGCAGCCGTTGATCAAGCTGGGGATGCTGAAAGTGCCGCCCCGCAAAGATCCGGTCTTTACCCGCGATGAACCGGGCTGGGATGATAAAGTGCTGCGCTTTTACGAGCTATATTTGGCCTTCCAGGAAGGGGATCCGGAAGCGGAGGCTTTCTTTGCCCTGGATGAGGAGGCGTTTCCCGGCATTGGCCTGTTTTTGAAGGACTTTAGCCGGCGCTTTCCGGCAGCGGAAGGAGTGAAAGGGCACCTGACGGGGCCGCTGACGCTGGGCTTCCAGGTGAAAGAGGAGCGGGGCCGGGCCGCCTACTACGACGATGTTCTGCAAGACCTATTGATCAAATGTCTGACGGTACAGGGCATTTTGCAGACCCGCCTGCTGCAGCAGACCGGGTTGCCGGTATTACTGTTTCTTGATGATCCCAGCCTGTTTTTTCTGGGATCGTCGATATTTATTACGTTGACCCGGGAAGCACTCATCGAGTCGCTGTCGGCCATTTACGGACCGTTGCGGGAAGCCGGCGCAAAAATCGGTATCCACGTCTGCTCGGAAGCCGACTGGTCGCTGCTGTTCGCCATGAATCCCGACGTCATCAGCTTTGACGCCTTTGAATATTTTCAGTCGATGGCGCTGCAGGCGCCGGGGCTGCAGCAGTATCTGGCCGGTGGTGGCAAAATGGCCTGGGGGATCGTACCCACGTCGGAAAAAGTGGAACCGCTGACCACCGAAAGCCTGATCACTTTGTTCCGCCAGCAATGCGCGGAACTGGAACGGCGGAACGTGGACGTGGCGCTGTTGAAAAACAACGTGATCTGGACGCCCAGCTGCGGCACCGGAGCGGTACCGCAGCCGCGATCCGAAAAAATCTACAATCTCTTGGGAGAATTTGCGGCCAGCGTATGAATTTGAACGGCAATGAAAGGCCGGTAAGGGAGCAAGCAAAGTGGATATTTTTTCCGATCTGCATCTTGATGTAAACAGGGAAGGGCCGGGATGTCTCGCGGCCACCCGGGAAGCGTACCGGATGTTGGCGATGCTGCCGCCAGTGCCAAGGATACTGGACATCGGCTGCGGCTCTGGCGTGCAGACGCTGGAACTGGCCCGGTTGAGCGGTGGATATGTGGTGGGACTCGATATGTACCGTCCGCTCCTGGACATGCTGGAACTGCGCAGCCGGCAGGCCGGTCTGGAGGAACGGGTACAGACGGTAAAAGGCTCCATGTTTGCCATGGATTTTGACCCGGCCAGTTTTGATATCATCTGGGCCGAAGGCGCTATCTGCATTATTGGTTTTGCCGAAGGGCTGCGTCAGTGGCGGCACTTTCTTAAACCGGGGGGCTATATAGCTGTCACCGAGGTTTCCTGGCTGAAGCCGGATCCGCCGGCGGAAGTGGTCCGTTTCTGGCGGCAGAGCCATCCCGGTATGCGCAGCGTGTCCGAAAACCTGACAACGGCCCGGGATGCCGGCTACCGGGAAATCGGTCATTTTACCTTGTCGCGCCAAGCCTGGTGGGATGAATATCACCGGCCGCTGCAGGCCCGGCTGGAGGAGCTGCGGCCCCGCTATGCCCATGACGAGCAGGTACTGGCGGTATTTGAAGCTATCTCCCGGGAGCTTGAACTGAATCTGAATTATTCCGAATGGTTCGGATATGAATTTTATGTGTTGCAATCAATATAGTCGCATCGGCGGGCGCCCCGTGAAAAACCTCCGGTCGAGATCCAAAGATCTTGATTGGGGGTTTTCGGTTTATATCGACAAAATTCGCAGAATTTTGGCTAATTTTCATTCGGGATAGTACAGGAAAAGCTACTCTATTGGCGAATTAAGACAATAGCCGTGATATTTGATGGGGATGGTGAGCAACCATGAATTTGCGGAAGAAAACTCTGTGTCTGGTTAGCCTGGCCTTTCTGATCATGATTCTCACGGTAGCTTTGCTAGCCCGGGAACTGCTGCTGGAAAAATTCGCCCGCATGGAACAGGATAATGTCCGGGAGAATACTTTTCGGGCCGTGGCGGCGCTGCAGGCCAATATGCAGGATCTGGGCAACATGTCGATGGACTATGCTGCCTGGAATGATACCCGTGATTTCATGGATTCCCCGAATCAAGAGTATATTGATGCCAATATTGATAGTGCAATGCCGAATTTTCGACTGAATCTTTTGTTGATGCTGGACCGGAATGGGAAATTAGTTTTTGGCCGGGGCTGGGATCTGGAAGAGAAGAAAGAAGTCAACATAACGGATGACTGGAAGAAGTATGCGTATGAGCGAAGTCCGTTGCTACGGAACGGAGAAGACCGGGAACCGGCATCGGCGTTGCTTTGCTTGGGTGATATGCCGGCGCTGGCCGGTTACTATCCCATCGTCGCCAATGATAAAAGCGGTCTTTCCCGGGGGACGCTGGTGATGGTCCGTTATTTGGAGCCGGCGATGCTCAAGGATCTTAGCCGGACGATTTATCTGCCGGTTCGCTTGGCGCAGCCGGACGATCTCGACGGACCCGATTCGCTGAGCAGGATAACCCGGGAACCGACGGTGAATGTGGTCGGTGCCAACGAAATTGCCGGCTACGTGCGAGTGCCGGATTTACTGGGCAGCGAAGCTGCGATTATCCGGGTGCAGTTGCCGCGTAATATCTATAATGAAGGCATGCAGAGCGTGCTGTACCTGTTGATGTCATTGGTTGCTATCGGCCTTTTATATATTCCGATCGCCTTGTTTTTACTGGACCGGCTGGCGCTGCAAAAGTTGCAGCGTTTGATGGCCGATATTCTCAGCATCAGCAGTGCTCAGCGCTGGGCAGCCCGGGTGCGGGGAGAAAGCGGCGACGAAATCGGTTTGCTGGCCCGGGCAATCAATCATATGTTGGCGATGCTGGAATTTTCGCTGGGGAAATTGAGGGACAGCAATGAGGCGATGGAAAACTTACTGAATAATGCCGGGCAGGGTTTTCTCACGCTGGGACGAAACCTGCAGGTGCAGACACAGTACAGCATGGAATGTGAGCGGCTGTTTGGCGGGGAAATCAGTGGCCGAAAGTTCTCGGAACTTATATATCCCGGTGAGGAAAATAAAGAAAATCGGCAGTTTGTGGACCGGGCGCTGACGATGGTGGCCGAAAATGGTGCCGATAAAGTTCGCCGCCGGATCATTCTGGAATTATTACCCCAGGAAGTACCGCTCGGCAGTACCACGATCGGTATCGGCTACCGTTGGGTGGGGCATACCCGCTCGCAGGAAGAGTTTGGGCCGCTGATGGTGGTGCTGACCGATATCGGCCATACAAGGCAGCTGGAGAAACAACTGGAACAGGAAAAGGCTGTTTTGAAGATGGCGGTCAAAGCGGCGATGGATCCGCAGGGACTGCGGGACGCGCTGGAAGGGTACCAGACGTTTTGCCGGGAAGAAATTGCGGAAATCTTGTCCGGTGCGGAATCGGCTGTTGACGCCAGTTCCCGGATCCTCAGCAGCCTGCACAGCTATAAGGGTCTATTCGGGCAATTGGAGATGACGCATACCGTGCAGCAGCTGCATGAAGCGGAAACGGCGCTGCTGCAGCAACGAACGGAAAGCGGCGACAACAACAAAGAAGCATTGGGCGTCGTGGCGGCGGGACTGGAACTTTCCCGTTTGCCGCAGCGGGATGTGGAAACACTTCAAAATATCTACGGGGAAGGTTTTTTCCACCGCCAGGAATATGCGATGGTGCCGCTGGCAAAATTGCGGGCCGTGGAGCAGCAGGCGACGGGTCTGCCGCCCGGGGAAACAACCGAAGCTCTACTGCTGGAATTGCGCCGGCTGAATCACCGCCCGTTCCGGGACCTGCTGCGGCATTACCCCGAATATACCCGTTCCCTGGCGGAACGCCTGCACAAGCCTTTTGCCGGACTGGAGATCGAGGGGGGAGAATTTCTCGTAGATCTTAGTCTGTACCGGGGTTTGACGAAAGTACTGCTGCACATTATTCGCAATGCTTTGGATCATGGGCTGGAAACGGAGCAGGAACGGCAGCAGGCGGGAAAACCGGAAACGGGTCGTATCTACTGCCGTATTGAATGGCATAACAACGAGATTATCCTGTATATCGGCGATGATGGACGGGGCATTAATATGCAGGAATTACGCCAGACAGCACTGGAAGGCGGTTTTTGTTCCGCGTCAGAACTGGCGGTCATGGATGAAGCCGCGTTGACCGGCCTGCTGTTCCGGGAACGGTTTTCCACCCGGAAAGAAAGCTCGCTGCTGTCGGGGCGGGGATTAGGACTTAGCGCCGTTCAACGGGAAGTGGGGCGGCTGAGGGGAAGGGTTTTTATTCACAACCGGCCGGGACGGGGTACAGAGTTTGAAATCCGGCTGCCGGGGTAGTACCATGAGAAGGGAGCGGGGTTGCATTGGCAAATGTCATGATTGTGGATGACGCGATGATTGTCCGGAAACATCTGACGACCATGCTGCAGAATGAGGGCCACACGGTGGTGGCGGAAGCGTCACACGGACTGCAGGCTTATTGCAATTACGAACGGTATCGCCCGGATGTGGTCACCATGGACGTTAACATGCCGGGTATGAACGGGCTAGAGACTATTGAAAAAATCATCAAGGACTTTCCTGATGCGAGGATTGTGGTGGTCAGTGCGTTTGGTACGAAAACGGTGATTTTGGATGCGCTGCAACGGGGTGCCAAAAATTATATATTAAAACCGATCAGCCAGGAAAAAGTGGCGCAGGCGGTGAAAGAGGCACTGGCAGCGGAATGCGAGCAGTGAACGCGACAATTGGGCGTTGCATGAGGATGGAAAAGGACTTACCCGCAGGAGGCAGCGACATGGATAAACGGGCGATGCCCGACGGCTCGAAAACCGATCCGACGGTAGACAAAACAGAACTGGAATGGCGTCGGCGTAACCGAATTCTTTCGGTTTTGCATGAAACGGCTTTGGGCATTATGAACCGACGTAATGTGGTGGAATTACTGGAAACCGCTCTGGAACAGGCGGTGGAACTGACGGCTGCCGCTGCCGGCTGGATTGTCCTTTTTAATGAAGAGCGTAGTGAACAGATCCGGGTGGTGGCGCTGGGCAATGGTAAACGCTTGCTGGGGAACCGGCAGCCGATCACCGCCGATGGTGCCGGCCGGGTGTGGGAAACCGGGGAAATGGTGGTCATCAATCCTCCGTGCACGCCTCCTGAGGGAAGTGAGCCAACGGCTGTTGCCGGGGCGTTTATTGGGGTGCCGTTGCGTAATGGTCCGAACTTGGCCGGCGTGATTTGTCTGCAGCACCGGCAAACGGACCGCCGGTTTACGGAAGAAGATGAGGAAGCACTGGAACAGTTGGCCGGACTGGCTTCGGTGGCGTATGAAAACGCCGTATTGCACCGGGATCTGGAAAAGGAACTCAGTGACCGGCGGTTAATGGAAAGCGTGCAGGCGACGCTGTATGAAATTTCAGAGACGGCCCACTGCGGCGCGATGGAGAAGCTGTTTGATGCGCTGTATCAGTTGATTTGCCGGCTGATTCCCACCAACAATGTGGTGATTGCCTTTTACGACGCGACAACCGATACCGTGACGTTTCCGTATTTTGTCGGTTCCCGTGCTGCCAAACCGCAAACCCGGTGCGGTGGCCGGGGTTTGACAGAATATGTGGTTCGCCAGGGCGAACGGGTGTTGTTGTCGACGGCGGACTATTGGCGGCTGCTGCAGGAGGGCGAAATACGCGTCTATGATTCCTGCCTGACAGAATCGGTGGCCAAGGATGGAATGGCCTGGCTGGGCATTCCGCTGCGGGATTCTGATAATCAGATTTTTGGGGTGCTGTCAGTGGATATTTATGACAGTAACCGGCAATATACGGAAGCCGATATCGATATGCTGAATTTTGTTTCCCGCCAGGTGGCCATGGCCATTGAACGGGCCCGCGTTCAGGCGGCGTTGCGGGAAAGTGAAGAGAAATACCGGACGATTGTCGAGAACAGCGCCGATGCGATTTTTATCGTGCGGGATGAAAAATATCACTTTATCAATAAGACGATGGGTGGACTGTTTGGTCTGGAACAAAGTGAGATGGAGGGAAAACCTATCACTTTGTTTTTGCATCCCGACTATCAAAAACAAGTTGTGGAAAATTACCGTTTGCGGCTGCAGGGAAAAGAGGTTCCAGACTCTTACGAAATAAAAATCATTAATCAGCAGGGAGAAGTACGGTCCGGCGACGTGGCCTCCCGGAGAATTTTACTCAACGGTGAACCGGTGATACTGGGCATCGGCCGGGACACCACGCTGGAGAAACGGGCCGCGCAGACCCAGCAGGCACTGTACCGGATATCGGAGGCGGCCGGAACCGCCGAGAATATGAAGGAATTGTACCGCGACGTTCATAGCATTATCAGAGAGTTATTGCCGGCGGAGAATTTTTTTATCGCTTTGTACAATGAACAGGAAGACACGTTGACGTTTCCCTATTACGTGGATGTCAATTTTGACGCCGAATTGTCGTCTCTTCCGTCGCCCCGTCCGGTGGGGAGGAGCCTGACGGACCAGGTGATCCGTACCGGGGAATTGCTTTGCCTGACTGAGGACGAAATTTGCGAACGCCAACAGCGTGAAGAGATAAAATGTTTGGGTACCCTCTGCCGGCATTGGCTGGGCGTGCCGTTGAAAGGCACCGATGACCGGATACTGGGGGCGATGGTGGTTCAGATTTATGAAGGCAGAAACCGCTACACCCAGGCCGACCGCGAGATTATGACCACGGTTTCCCGGCAGGTGGCGATGGCGGTGGAGCGCACCCGGGTTAAAAACGCTCTGCGCGAAAGTGAGGAAAAATACCGGGTTATCGCGGAAAATACTTTGGACGCCATTTTTGTCATCAAGAACGGCAAATATATTTGGGCCAATGAAGCGATGGGCCGGATGCTGGGAATTGACAGCCGGGAACTGATTGGTCAAAAAATTGGCCGCTTCGTTCATCCGGACAGACAGCCCTGGTTTTATCAAAATTATCAGCGTAAAACGCTGGGCGAACTGAACCAGGAGTTTTATGAAATCCGGGTGGTTACCGCCCAGGGACAGGATCGGCTTTGGGAGATGAACACCCGGCCGATACTGGTTGGCGGGGAACCGGCGGTACAGGGACTGGGGCGGGACGTGACCGACCGGATCCGGGCCGGCAAAGTGCAAAATGCGCTTTATCAAATCGCTGAGGCCACCAGTTCCACCGCGAATCTGGCAACTCTCTACCGGGCGGTGCATCAGATTGTGAGTGACCTGATTCCGGCGGAGAATTTTTATATCGCCCTTTATGACCGGAGCGAACAGTGTTTGTTGTTTCCCTATTTTGTCGACCAGCAATCCACTTCTCCGCCCGTCAAACGACCGATACGGCGGGGGATTACCGAATACGTGATCAATCAGCGGCGGCCCGTCTGCCTTAATCACCAGGAACTGTTGGCATTGTACGAACGGCGGGAGGTCACTGCCGGCAAAAAAAATGCGATGTACTGGCTGGGAGTGCCGTTAAAAGATGTGGACGGTCAGGTATTTGGCGTCATGACGGTACAAAGCTATGAAGGAAATTACCAGTATACCAAAAGAGATATTGATATACTGGAAGCGGTGTCCGGACAGGTGGCCCTGGCGATCCAACGCAAGCAGGCGGAGGAAAAACTGCGGTATTTCAGCCTGCACGACGCGCTGACCGGCTTGTTTAACCGGGCGTACTTCGAAACCGAACTGCAGCGGATCAACGATGGCCGCAACGGCGGTGTCGCCATCATCGTCTGCGACGTGGACGGCCTGAAGCTGATGAACGATACCATGGGCCACGTGGCCGGTGACCGGGTGCTGACCGGGGTGGCGGGCATCCTCCGGAAAAGCGTTCGCCAGGAAGATGTGGTGGCCCGTATTGGCGGCGATGAATTTGCCGTACTGCTGCGGGAAGGCGACGCGGTCGGCGAGGTATGCCGCCGTATTCGCCAGGAAATCCGCAACTTTAACCGGCGGCAAAAAATGCCGGTCAGTTTGTCGGTAGGACATTCTTTTCGTGAAACCCGACCCTTTGATTCCCGGGAAGTGTTCCGGGAGGCGGACAACCATATGTACCGGGAAAAACTGCACCGTTCCCGCAGCATCCGCAGTTCTTTGGTCCAGACCGCGATGAAAATGCTGGAAATGAGGGATTTTCTTACCGAAGGACATGGCGAGCGTTTACAGGATATGGTGACCCGAGTGGCACGCCGCCTGCAGATGCAGGAACGGCAGATTGCCGACTTGCGGCTGCTGGCCCGGTTCCATGATATCGGCAAAGTCGGCATTCCCGACCGGATTTTATTCAAACCGGGTCCGCTGACACCGGAAGAAACAAAAGAAATGCAGTGCCACTGCGAAATTGGTCATCGGATCGCGTTGTCGTCCGAGGATATCACACCGCTGGCCGACTGGATACTCAAACACCAGGAATGGTGGGACGGACGGGGATATCCGCTGGGAATCCGTGGTGACGATATCCCGCTGGAGTGCCGGATTCTGGCGCTGGCCGACGCGTACGACGCCATGACCAGTGACCGGCCTTACCGGAAAGCGGTCAGCCGGGAGGAAGCCATTGTTGAATTGCGGCAGTACGCCGGGACTCAGTTTGATCCGACGCTGGTGGAAATATTCATTGAAGTGATATAATAAGGAAAAAAACTGTGTGATTGGAAAAGAGCGGCAGGAATTTTCCTTTTCAGCGCGAATATGGTCCACTAGAGCGGGTATAGTGCATATACGGGGTTGCAAATCATGTTGCGATAATTGCATAGGGTGGCATGACGGTTATCGGAGAGATCACCCCCCGGGTGACGCCGAAGGAGCAAGGCCTTTGACAAACTCTCAGGCAAAAGGACGGTAGCCGGACCACACTCTGGAGAGCACGCAAGCGAAAGCAGCGTCACCGAAGGGGAAACCGCAAGGTTAATCTCTCAGGTTTTTAGAGACAGAGACAAAGCGTATACGCGCTTTCTCTCTGTCTTTTCTTCGTTATCGCCCGAAGCTTCGATAAAGACGGGGAAGGCCTTGCTAAAAATAGTGAAGGGGGATTGGTCAATGACAACGGGAAAACAGACGCCTTTGTATCAAGCCCATGTCCGGTACGGTGGTAAAATCGTAGAGTTTGGTGGCTGGTTGCTGCCGGTCCAGTATTCGAACATCCTGGAGGAACATAAGGCCGTGCGGGAAAAAGCCGGATTGTTTGACGTCTCTCACATGGGCGAAGTGCTGGCGACGGGACCGGACGCGCTGGCGTTCGTGCAGAAACTGGTGGTCAACGACGTGTCGCGGCTGCGGGTGGGGCAGGTGCAGTACTCACCCATGTGCTACGAAAATGGCGGTGTGGTGGATGACCTGCTGGTTTACAAGCAGGCTGACGACAAGTATTTCATTGTGATCAACGCCGGCAACATTGACAAAGATTGGGAATGGATGCAGAAAAATGCCGACGACTTTCAATGCCAACTGACCCATTTGTCGGATGCCACGGCGGAACTGGCCCTGCAGGGGCCGCAGGCGGAAGCGATTCTCGGCAAACTCACCGACGCGCCCTTACAAGACCTGGGCTATTACTGTTTTATCGAAAAAACGACGGTGGCGGGCAAGGCGGTGATGATTTCCCGCACCGGCTATACCGGCGAAGACGGGTTTGAGATTTACTGCCGGCCGGAAGATGCGGAATTTTTGTGGGACACGCTGCTGGAAACCGGCAAGCCGCTGGGCCTGCTGCCCACCGGCCTGGGCTGCCGCGACACACTGCGGTTTGAAGCCTGCCTGCCGTTGTATGGCCATGAACTGTCGGCGGACATCACGCCGCTGGAAGCCGGACTGGGAAAATTTATCGGCTGGGAAAAACCGGACTTCAACGGCAAAGCGGCACTGGCAGCGCAAAAAGCCGCCGGCTTGAAGCGGAAACTGACCGGTTTTGAAATGACCGGACGCGGCATTGCCCGGGCCGAATATCCGATAACCGCCGACGGTCGGGTGATCGGGGTGGTGACTACCGGTTCGCCGGCACCTACTACCGGTAAAAATATGGGCATGGCGCTGGTGGAGACGGCCTACGCGGAAATGGGCCGGGAATTTGACGTGATGATCCGAGAGAAACCGGTGGCGGCCCGTGTGGCGGCCCGGCCTTTCGTCCGGCACCATGTCAAGCGGTAACGGAACCTGTATCTTTTTAGACTTAAGATCCGTCATATCATATGACAAAAAAATAAAAAATGAGAGGGGTCTGACACAATGAACTGTCCGAAAGAACTGAAGTATACCACCAATCATGAGTGGGTAAAAATCGAGGGTAACCGGGCCACTGTCGGCATCACCGACTTTGCCCAGGGACAACTGGGGGACGTGGTGTTTATCGAGGTGCCCGCTGTCGGGACCAAAGTCACCGCCGGTAAAGGCTTTGCGGTAGTGGAGTCGGTAAAGGCCGTTTCCGATATCTACGCGCCGGTGAACGGCGTAGTGGTGGAGGCCAATGACGAATTGACCGATGCTCCGGAAACCGTTAACCAGGATGCCTTCGGCAAAGGCTGGATTGCGGTGATCGAAATGAGCGATGACCACAGCGGCGAAGAGTTGATGGACAGCGTTGCCTACGCCAAGATTGCGGAGGAAGGGGGACACTGAGATGACCTGGAGTTATCTGCCCCACACTCCGGAAGACCGTCGCCAGATGCTGGAGGCCATTGGCGTTAAAACGGTCGACGAACTGTTTGGCGACGTGCCGGCGGCGCTGCGCCTGGACCGGGCGCTGAATTTGCCGCCGGCGATGGCGGAACCGGACCTGGTCCGTCATCTGCAGGACCTGGCCGGAACCAATTTGAATTTTGACCAGTGCAGCTGCTTTTTGGGTGCCGGTGTTTACGATCATTACATTCCCAGCGTGGTGGATCACGTGATCCGCCGTTCGGAATTCTATACGGCGTATACCCAGTATCAGCCGGAAATATCGCAGGGATACCTGCAGGCGCTCTGGGAATATCAGAGTATGATCTGCACGCTGACCGGCATGGACGTGGCCAACGCCTCCATGTATGACGGTGGCACGGCGATGGCGGAAGCGGCGATGATGGCCTGCGGTGCCACCGGCCGCAGCCGCCTCCTGGTGGCCCGCTCGGTGCATCCCCATTATCGGACCATTTTGGGCACTTATGGCCGGGACCGGGACTATACGATGGAAGCCGTCGGTCAGGCGGATGGCCGCCTGGACCTGTCAGACCTGGACAGCCGCCTCGATAACAGCGTGGCTGCCGTTATCGTTCAGAACCCTAATTTCTTCGGCTGCGTTGAGGATCTGGCCGAAATTGCCGCCCGGGTTCATGCCCAAGGCGGACTGCTGATCGTGTCGGCTGACCCCATTTCTCTGGGCCTGCTGGCTTCACCCGGCAGCTGCGGCGCCGACATCGTCACCGGTGAGGGGCAGGGACTGGGGCTGGCCGCCTCGTTTGGCGGCCCTTATCTGGGCTTCTTTGCCGCTACGGAAAAACTGATGCGAAAAATGCCGGGCCGGATCATCGGTCAAACCACGGATCAGGAAGGAACCCGTGGTTTTGTGCTGACGTTGCAGGCGAGGGAACAGCATATCCGCCGCGAAAAAGCCACTTCCAACATCTGTTCCAACGAGGCGCTTTGTGCGCTGACGGCGGCGGTATATTTAAGCGCCGTCGGCCGGGAAGGCCTGGGCCAGGTGGCCCGTCTTTGCCTGCAAAAGGCGGCCTACGCCAAAAAACAACTGCTGGAGCAGGCCGGCTGTCAGGCAGTATTCGGCGCGCCTCACTTTAAAGAATTCGTCGTCACCTGTCCCCGGCCGGTGGCGGAAATCAACGCGGCGCTGCTGCAAAAGAACATCCTTGGCGGCCTGGATCTCAGCGGCTGCTATCCGGAACTGGGCCAGGCGATGCTGGTCTGCGTCACGGAAAAACGGACCCGTGCGGAAATTGACCGGCTGGCGGCAGAAATGGGGGCGATGAAATGAGACAATCCCAACCGTTGATTTTTGAGATCGGCAGTCCCGGACGCCGGGGCGTTGATCTGCCGGCCTGTGATGTGCCGGTTACGGCTGTCAGCGACCTGATTCCCGACGCATTGCTGCGTCAGGAACCGCCGGTGCTGCCTCAGGTAAGCCAGCAGGAACTGATGCGGCATTATACCGGCTTGTCGCGGCGCAATTTTGGCGTGGATACCGGGTTTTATCCGCTGGGTTCCTGCACCATGAAATACAATCCCAAAGTGAATGAAGACGCTTGCCGGTACGCCGGTTTTGCCCATATCCATCCGTTGCAGGACCCGAGCACCGTGCAGGGCGCGCTGGCGTTGCTGCACAATATGGAAAGCTATCTGGCCGAGATTGCCGGCATGGACGCCGTCACGCTGCAGCCGGTGGCCGGCGCTCACGGCGAACTGACCGGTATCAAACTGATTCGGGCCTATCACCGCCACCGGGGCGAAAACCGGACCAAAGTCATCGTACCGGATTCGGCCCATGGCACCAACCCGGCCACCGCCGCCGTCTGCGGCCTGGACATCGTGGAAATCAAATCTCATGCCGACGGTTCCATCGACCTGGCGGCGCTGAAAGCGGCTGTGGGTCCGGACACGGCGGCGCTGATGCTGACCAATCCCAGCACCCTGGGTTTGTTTGAAAGTCAGATTGGCGAAATTGCTAATATCGTACACGGCGCCGGCGGCCTGCTCTACTACGACGGAGCCAACGCGAACGCGATCATGGGCGTGGTCCGCCCCGGCGACATGGGTTTCGATGTGGTTCACTTCAATTTGCACAAAACCTTTTCCACCCCCCATGGCGGCGGCGGGCCCGGGTCGGGACCCATTGGCGTCAAGCAGGATCTGATCCCGTTTTTGCCGGTGCCGGTGGTCACCTATGACGGCGAAACGTATCGCCTGGAAGGGGATTTGCCGCTGTCGATCGGTAAAATCCATTCCTTCTGGGGCAACTTCGGCGTGATTGTCCGGGCCTACGCCTATATCCGGACCATGGGGCCCGATGGGCTGCTGCAGTCCAGCCGCGATGCGGTACTGAACGCCAACTATTGTCTGGCGGAACTGAAAAAAGCGTACCACGCGCCGTTTGAACGCTTCTGTCTCCATGAATGCGTGCTGACGTCCAAATACCAGAAACCTCAGGGCCTGCACACGCTGGATATTGCCAAGCGATTGCTGGACTATGGCTATCATCCGCCCACCATCTACTTCCCGCTGATTGTGGATGAAGCCCTGATGATCGAACCCACCGAAACCGAAAGCAAAGAAACCCTGGACGGCTTTATCGACGTGATGAAGCGGATTGCCAAAGAAGCGGCGGAAACACCGGAACTGGTTAAAGATTCACCCCATTCCACCGTGGTGGGCCGGCTGGACGAAACCACAGCCGCCCGCAAGCCGGTGGTGCGATGGAAAGAGTAGTACCCGGCTGTATCCGGTTTATCCGTCCCCGGCAGACCGCCGCCGTCAGCGTGACCGGCGGCGCCTGCCAACTGGACTGCGCCCATTGCGGCGGCCATTATTTGCAACAGATGATTCCGCTCAGCAGTTTGGACGCCGATCATCTGCCGCCGGCCACCAGCTGGCTGGTCAGCGGCGGCTGCGGCCGCGATGGCAGCGTGGCGCTGGCGGAACATTTGGAACGGCTGCGGGAACTGAAAGGTTCGAAAAAATTCAATGTCCATGTGGGTCTGATTAAAGCAGAAGACGTGCCCGGCGTGGCCGCGCTGGCCGACCGGGTATCCTTTGACTTTGTCGGTGATGACACCACCATCCGGGAAGTGTTCGGCATCGAACGCCGGGTGGAGGACTATGCCGAGTGCTATCAAAACCTGCGGCGCCGGGTTCCGGTGACTCCCCATATCTGCGTGGGCCTTCACGGCGGCCGGCTACGGGGAGAAGGCCGGGCGCTGGAACTGCTAAAAGAAATGGGCGCTGACAGTCTGACCCTGATTATTTTCACCCCGACGCCGGGAACCCGCTATGCGGACTGCAGCCCACCGCCGCTCAATGAGGTGGCGGAAATTTTCCGGCAGGCGCGGCGTTTGTTTCCCGACATTCCGGTGCAACTGGGTTGTATGCGACCGGGTGGTCAGTACCGGGATCAGGTGGACCGGCTGGCGTTGGCGGCGGGACTGGATGCCATTGTTCAGCCGGCCCCCGGTGCCCGCCAACTGGCGCAGGAACTGCAACTGACCGTCACCTGGGGAGAGGAGTGCTGCGGCCTATGAATCAGGATACTCAAATTACGGCGGCAGCGGAGCGGACGGTCTGGAAACTGTCCGCCGGTACCGCCTGTGCCGTGGGCCGCAAACGGATGAAAATTGACGTTCTGCCTACCACGGCGTATGTGATGCTGGGGGAAAAATGCGCCAACACCTGCCGTTTTTGCTCCCAGTCCGCCCGCAGCCGGGCCCGGGCCGATCAACTGTCCCGGGTAACCTGGCCGGATTTTGACGGTGCTGACGCCGTTACGTCCATTGACGCCGCTTACCGGCAGGGGCGACTGAAGCGGACCTGTTTACAGGTGGTGCGCACCGCCGATCACTGGGAACGGACCACTGGGGCCGTGGACGCGTTGCGCCGGCAGTCCCGGGTGCCATTATGCGTTTCCAGCCATCTGACCATGGTCTCTCAGGCCTGTGAGCTGGTGGAACGCGGTGCCGACCGGGTCTGTATCGCACTGGACGCCGCCACCCCGGAACTTTACCGGACAATCAAAGGCGGTGACTGGGAACCGGTCTGGCAGCTGTTGGGCGACTGCGCCGCGGTTCTGCCGGGCCGGATCAGTACCCATCTGATTGTGGGGCTGGGCGAGACCGAGCAAGAGATGATCGAGCGTTTGGCTCTGTGCCGGGAAATCGGCGTGTCCACCGGCCTGTTCGCCTTTACGCCGGTGCGGGGCACCGAACAGGAGCACTGCCTGCCGCCGGCGCTGGATCATTACCGGCGGGTGCAACTGGCCCATTATCTGTTGAATCACGGCTGTCCGGCCAGCCGTTTTGTCTTTACTGAAACGGGCCGTTTGCAGACGGTGGCGCTGACCGCGGAGCAACGGCAAATGCTCCGGGACGGCGAAGCCTTCCGCACCAGCGGTTGCCCCGACTGCAATCGGCCCTACTATAACGAACGTCCCGGCGGCATTCTCTATAACTATCCCCGGCCGCTGACGCCATCCGAGGCGGCGCAGGCGCTGCGGGACTGCTGGTTGGAAGAGGAGGGATTCGATGCCATGGCGTCTGATTGACAGCGGTGTGGCGGACGCCGTCACCAATATGGCCGTCGACGAGGCACTGCTGCTGTCCCAGCAACAGGACGGCACACCGCCGACGCTGCGTTTGTATGGCTGGCGGCCGGCGGCGGTCAGCCTGGGTTATTTTCAGAAGGCGGCCAAGGAAATTGACCTCGACGCCTGCAGGGAACGGGGCATTGACGTGGTGCGCCGGCTTACCGGCGGTCGGGCGGTGCTGCACGACGCCGAACTGACCTACAGCATCACCATCCGGGAAGATCATCCGCTGGTACCACCTACCATCACCGCCTCCTACCTGATGTTCAGCAACGGTCTGGCGGCGGCGCTGCGGGAACTGGGCGCCGAAGTGCAGATGAGTTTGCCCCGGGCGGCATACGGGCAAAGCGGCGTCAAATCCTCCGGCTCGGCGGCCTGTTTTGACGCGCCCTCCCATTACGAAATCACGGCCGCCGGCCGGAAACTGGTGGGCAGCGCCCAGGTGCGCAAAGACGGCGTGCTGCTGCAGCACGGCTCGATTTTATTGACGTTTGATCCGGAAATGGTGGCCGCTACGATGAAGCTGGCCGACCGGGAAGCAAAGAGCCGGTTGGCAGGCATTCTGGCGCGCAAGGCCATTTCCCTGGGAGAACATCTGAACCGGACCGTGACGGCGGCGGAAGTGGCGGCTGCGATTGGCCGCGCCTTCGGCCCGGCGCTTGGCGTGGGGCTGGTCCCCGGCTGTCTGACGCCCGGCGAAGCAACCGACAGCCGGCGCCTGGCGGCGGAAAAATACAGCCAGGACGCCTGGAACCAACTGCGGTAACGAAGAAGCCTGTAAGGAGGAAAATCCATGTCTTATGATGTGATTGTCATCGGCGCCGGACCCGGTGGCTATGTGGCCGCCATCCGGGCCGCCCAGCTGGGAGGCAAAGTGCTGCTGGTCGAGAAAGACCGGCTGGGCGGCGTTTGCCTGAACCGGGGCTGTATTCCCACCAAGACTTTGTTAAAGAGCGCCGATAAATGGCGGGAGCTGCAGCACTGCGGCGAGTTTGGCCTGAAAGCCGGCGAAATCGGCTTTGATTTTACCGCGGTCGCCGCCCGGCGGGATGCTGTGGTCGCCCAATTGCGGGGCGGCGTCGAGCAACTGGTGAAAAGCAATGATATCGAAATCAAATACGGTACCGCTCAACTGCGGGGCGGCAGCCGGGTGACGATTCAGGAGCAGGACGGTTCCTGCGAAGTCGAAGGCAAAGCCATTATTCTGGCCACCGGGTCCTCGCCGGTTGCTCTGCCGGTACCCGGCGGTGATCTGCCCGGCGTGATCAACAGTGATCATTTGCTGGCCATGAACCATGTACCCGCCAGTATGCTGGTGATCGGTGCCGGAGCCGTGGGCATTGAGTTTGCCGCCATTTATCAGGCGTTCGGCTGCGACGTGACGGTGGTGGAAATGATGCCGGGCATTCTGCCCAATCTGGACAGCGACATCGTCAAACGGGCCGGACTGGCCTTGCGCAAGCAAGGCTTAAAAATGCTGACCAATACCAAAGTCACCGGCATTGCCGCCGCCGATGGACTGCTGAACGTCACCGTGGACAACGGCAAAGGAACCCAGCAGATAGTGGTGGAAAATGTCTTGATGGCGGCCGGCCGCCGCGCCAATACCACCGGCCTTGGCCTGGAGGACGCCGGCGTCGCCGTGGAACGTTCCGGCATTCCCGTCAATGACCGGCTGGAGACCAATGTGCCCCGTATTTACGCCATTGGCGACGTCACCGGACGGATGATGTGGGCGCACGCCGCGTCTGCTGCCGGTGTTGTTGCGGCGGAAAATGCCATGGGCGGCCATTCGCAGATCGACTTCCGCGCTGTGGCCGGCGGAATCTTCACCACGCCGGAAATTGCCATGGTGGGTTTGACCGAGCAAGAAGCCGGACCGGATATTAAGGTGGGCCGGTTTAACTTTGCCGCCAACGGCAAAGCAGTATCCCTGGGAGAAACCGACGGGCTGGTGAAAATTATTGCCGACGCCGCCACCGATAAAGTCGTCGGCGTTCATATCATGGGACCCCATGCCAGCGACCTGATTATGGAAGGCGCGCTGGCCATTCAGCACGGGCTGACGGCAAGCCAGCTGGCCCATACCATTCATCCCCATCCCACGCTGTGCGAGACGGTGGGGGAAGCGGCCCACGGCGTCAACGGCGACATCATTCATCAGGTCAAAATGAAACCCCGGCGCTAATCAGGCGCACAGGTTACAAAAGCAGCCACCGGTATTGTTGCCGTGGCTGCTTTTAAAAATTCCTTTTAGCGGGAAGTGATTTTTACCGCTTGTCTATGTCGAATAATGGCGGTATACTGCAAGTAAAGACAACTCGGAAATGTAGGGACTACCTAGCGAAAGGAGTTGTAGCAGCGTGCCGGAACGCACCAGTCAGGAACAGGAAAATCGGTTGAATGCCGCGCTGGCGGAATTATCGGCGGCCATTATCAGTCCGTGGACCACCTTTGACGCCGTGTACCAGCTGGTGTTGGAAAAAGCTCGCTGGATCACCGACAGTGAACACGGGTTTGTTTCGTCCATTGAACCGCAAAGCGGCGCGCATATCAGTAACACGTTGACCCAAATGCGGCGGCAAGGCTGCACGGTTACGTCGGGATTGTATGCTTTGCCGCAGGAACCGCACCATACTTATGCAGGCTTATGGGGGCATTCGCTGAACATACGGGCGGCGTTTTTTACCAACCAGCCGCTGACGCACCCTGCGGCCAAAGGCTTGCCGGCGGGGCATTTGCAACTGAATAATTATCTGGCGGTTCCGGCCATGTTTGGTGACCAGCTTTTGGGACAGATTGCGCTGGCGAATTCGCCGCGGGATTATACAGAGAAGGATCTGGCCAGAGTCGAACGCCTGGCGGCGCTCTACGCGCTGGTACTTCACAACCGGCGCCAGGAAGAAAAATTGCGCAGTGGCGAAGAACGCTTGCGTTTTGCGTTGGAAGGCAGTGGCGATGGCATTTGGGACTGGGATATTACCCGTGACGAAGTGTATTTTTCGCCACGGTGGAAAAATATGCTGGGTTATGCCGAAGATGAGTGCAGTGACAGTGTGGCGGAATGGAAAGAACGGACGCATCCGGAAGACCGTTCGGCTGTGCGGGAAGAAATGAACCGTTGTCTGGAGGGCGCGACCCAAAAATTCGTTTCGGAGCATCGGGTGCGCTGCAAAAACGGACAGTATAAGTGGATTTTGGACCGGGGCCGTATCGTAGCCCGCGACGAAGGCGGAGCGCCGCTCCGGATCGTGGGCACCTATACCGACATTGACGAGCTGCGCCGTATGCAGCAGGCGCTGCGGGAAAGCGAGGCCCGGTTCCGGGCGCTGGTGATGCAGTCTTCCGACGCAGTGATATTGGTCGACGTGGAAACTCATGAAATTGTAGAAGTCAATCATTGCTTTGAAAAGTTACTGGGTTATCGCCTGCCGACGGATCAGCCGCTGGCAGCCGAGGCGCTTGTTGCCGATTCTCCGGCGAATATACAGAAACATTTTGATACGGCGTATCAGAATGGCGTTTTGCCGCGGGCGATGCGTTCTTTTCGGACCAAAGACGGCGGCCGGCGCCAGATGGAACGGACCGCCAGCCTGATTCGGCTGGGCAGACGCGATTATCTGATTGTCACCTTGCGGGACGTGACCGAGGAGCAAAAGTGGCAACAGGTGCTGCAAAACGATTTGGCTTTTGCCGGCAAAGTGCAGGTGGCCTTACTGCCGGTGCTGCCGGAAACCGATGATTTTACGATTCAGACCTTGTTTCGTCCCAACAGCTTTGTCAGCGGCGACTTATATCACCTGGACTGGCAGGCGGAGACGAGAGTGCTGCGCGGTTGTCTGATCGACGTGACCGGCCATGGTCTGGCAACCGCCATCCAGACGGCGGCGGTCAACGTATTGCTGCATGCAGCGTCGGCGCTAAACCTGTCGGTCGAAGAACAGCTGAACTGGCTGAACTGGCGGGTGCCCCGCTACTTTGCCGAGTCGGCTTTTGCCGCGGCCATTGCCTTTGAAATTGATTTTTCCGCCGGGGAAATGCGATATGCCGCCGCCGGAATTACGGACTTCTTGCTGAATGGCGACCATGTGCAGGCGCCGGGGTTGTTTTTGGGTTTAAAAGAATACGAAACCTTTCCCGCCCGGGTGGTGCCGTTTGGTCCGGGTGATACCGTCTGTTTCATGACCGATGGCTTCAGCGACTATCTTACCCAGGAAGATCTTTGGCGGCAGACCCATGCCCGGGACGTTTGCCGGATGTTCGCCCGGGATGTTTTTCCGGAGGCGCTGCCGGATGATGCAACCGCAATCTGTGTTACGGCTCGTGGATAGGAATGATTATGGATAAAAAATGGGAATTTAATGAAAATGGGAAAAACATCCTGAAGGATTTTGCCGATGCATCGAGAAGTATACCTCAAAAGAGGTATAAGGAGGTAACGGTATGCAAGGCAGGGACCGGGAAAATCAGGGAAAAGATGTCCCGGAAATTGATGAAATTTTCCAATTAAATCGCTGCAAGCTCCAGAAAATGTGCGATGAGATCGTGGCCCGGGAGTGTAACGGGACCGGAAATCAAACCACTGATACATTTGATGGCAAGACTTGCCCGATGAAAAAGAAATAGGATACATTGCCAAAAAATCCGGTACTGCTTGCGGCAGCACCGGAAATTTTTTTGCCGGTCAGCAAAGATGGTTTCTGATTTTATTAACGGGTCATTCCCGTGGCTGCAGGCGGCAGAGAAAATGGCGCAGCACTTGCGGTTCGTAAGTGAAAGTCAGTCCCTTGATTTCGTTGCGGCGGGCCTGAATATTGGCCAGGGCCTCGACCACGACGTCCATATGGTTGTCGGTGTAAACCCGGCGGGGAATCGCCAGGCGCAGGAATTCCACATCGGCTTTTTTCTGCTGGCCGGTGCGCGGATCGCGGCCCAGCAGCAACGAGCCGATTTCCACCGCCCGGACGCCGGCTTCGATGTACAGTTCGTTGCACAGGGCCTGGGCCGGAAATTCCTCGGCGGGAATATGGGGCAGCAGTTTGCCGGCGTCAACGAACACCGCATGGCCGCCCACCGGCCACTGAATGGGAATGCCCCGCTGGCGCAGCTGTTCGCCCAGATAGGTTACCTGACCGATCCGGCTCTCCAGATAGTCCTTATCCAGTCCTTCCCGCAGTCCCACTGCCAGACATTCCATATCCCGGCCCGACAGGCCGCCGTAGGTGATGAACCCTTCCATCGGCACGCAGGAAGCGCTGGCAGCGGCGTAGAGATCGGCGTCTTTCTTAATGGCGATCAGACCGCCCATGTTGACAATGGCATCTTTCTTGGCGCTCATTGTCAGAAAATCGCCCATCTCATACATTTCCTTCACGATCGCGGCAATGCTTTTATCGGCGTAACCATCCTCCCGCTGTTGAATGAAATAGGCATTTTCAGCGAAGCGGGCCGAGTCAAAGCAGATTTTCAGGCCGTAGCGGTCCGCAATGGCTTTCACGCCGCGGACGTTTTCCATCGATACCGGCTGGCCGCCGGCGGAATTGCAGGTGACGGTGACGATGATGAACGCAACGCTGGCGGTGCCTTTTTCCTTGATGAAGGCCTCCAGCCGTTCCAGATCGAAGTTGCCTTTGAACGGATGTTCCCGGGCTGTGTCAAAAGCGTCGGCGATCACCAGATTCACCGGCACCGCGCCGTTCAGTTCAATCCAGGCCATCGTGGTGTCAAAGTGCATATTGCCCAACACGTACTGGCCCTTGTCCCGGATCAAATGGGGGAACAGCACCTGCTCGGCGCCCCGGCCCTGATGGGTGGGGATCACATACTGATAGTCGAAAATATTTTGGACCGCATCCTTGACTTTATAAAAGGATTTGCTGCCGGCGTAGGCTTCATCACCCAGCATCAGTGCCGACCACTGCCGGTCACTCATGGCGCCGGTGCCGCTGTCGGTCAATAAATCGATATATACGTCCTCGGAGCGCAGCGCAAACGGGTTGTAACCCGCATCCTGCAACGCCTGAATTCGTTCCTGACGGGAAATCATCCGGATCGGTTCCACCATTTTAATGCGAAATGGTTCTGCTTTGCGAATCATTGTTTTTCCTCCCAATTATTGATCAGCGATTGTCAGACGCTGTGCTTATTATCGATAATACGCAAGTCCCGTGCCAGAAATATCCTGCCGAAAATACCGGACAGAAGCGAATCCAGAGAAAAAATGATAAGAAAAATTGGCAAAAAAATTGGACGCGCCAAGAAAAGTTGGCGCGTCCGTAACCGGGGCAAGGGAAATATTTCTAATTACCACACTTCCGCAAAAGCGACGTTCATGTAATGATCTTCCATCCGGGATTTATGGCCTTTTTCCATCAAAGCCAGCTCCTGGAACAGCTTCTTTTGCTCCGGGCTGGTGCTGGCGGCGGCCAATTCTTCGTACATCCGCATGGCTTCCTCTTCATTCTTCATGGCCAGCGCCAAAGCTTCCTTCGGTTTCATTTCCAGTGACAAAGCCGGCTTGTCGACGGTTTCGGAGAATTTGTAATCAACGGATTCATTAAAGTGGAAGGTAGTGACTTTGCCGTCTAAAAAACTTTGCAGCATTTTTTGGTGTCCGAGCTCTTCGGTGGCGAACTGACCGAACATTACTTTGACAGTCTGATCCCCGCTTTTTTCGGCCACCCCTTTGTAAAATTCATACGCTTCCGTCTCGTTGGCAATGGCTTTAGTGATAATGGCCCGGTATTCTTCATTCGTCATGTTTGTTGCTCCTTTCCCCTGGATAAATGTTTACCTATTAATTTTATACGACATTGATTATTTAGGCAAACCGAATATCACGGGAGAAAGGTATTAATACTCGATGACCGGCTCTTCGTTACGCACCGGTGCTTTGCGGCTGTGCAGGAAATAGTAGAAGACAATACAGAGCATCACGACGGCCGCCATACTGGCATACAGTCCCCGGAAGCCCGTGGCCGGAATCAGAAAGCCCAGCAGAAAAGGACCGACGCCGACACCGGCGTCGAGAAAGATAAAGAACGTGGACGTGGCCAGCCCCATGCGGTGGCGTGGCGACACTTTAACCGAAATGGCCTGGGCGCTGGACATGAACGTGCCGAAGCCCAGACCGGCGCAGACGCCGGCCAGCAAGAGAAGCGGCCCGGTATCGGCCAGGCTCAGGATCAGCAGTCCCAGAGCCAGCAGCAGGAAAGCGGGATACATCACCATATCTTCGCCCCGGCGGTCAAAAATGCGACCGGTAAACGGCCGGGAGATCAGCACGGCGGCGGCGTAAACAATGAAGAAAAAGCTGCCGGCGCCGACCAGATTGATTTCCCGGGTATACGCCGAGAGAAAACAGAGAATGCCGGAAAAGGCAAATCCGGTAAGGGCGCTGATGAACGCAATCGGAATGGCCCGGGCTTCGAGGAAACTGCTCAGCTTATATTCCTTCATCCGGGCCTGTTGTTCCGGCGTCAGCGCGACTTCCGGCACGGACAAAAAGAACGCCGCGGTAAAGCTGACGCCGATTAACGCGGCACACAACGCGAAGATCAACTGGAAATGCCCCTGCTGACTGAGCAGCATACCCAGAAACGGACCCACAGCGGAAGCGAACGTCATGCTCAATGCATAGTAGCTGGTACCTTCGCCCCGGCGCTCATGGGGAATGATGCTGGCGGCAATGGTGCCGGTGGCGGTGGAGGACACGCCAAAGCCCACTCCGTTCAAAAACCGGATACAGAGCAGCAGCGGCAGGCTGTTAACGATAAAATAAGCCAAAGTTGTCAGCAGGAAAAAACTCAAACCGAAGTACAGCGTCTTTTTTCGGCCCACCCGTTCGATCGAGCGGCCGGCAAAAATCCGGGCGAACAACGCACCCAGAATAAAAATACCGGACGCCAGTCCGGCTTCGCTGGGGGACGCCTGAAATTGATCGGCGGCGTACAGCGTGATCGTCAGGATCAACAGATAATAACTTAAGTACAAAAAACAGTTAGTAACAGAATCGATCAGGAAATCCTTGGTCCATAAATTGGAGTTATGCATGTTTGTTACCACCTATGTTTATGATATTTTCTCTGATTTTGATGACGCTGCGCAGCGTAACGTCTTTTTCTTCGTCAGAGAGGCCCCTGGTGACTTCCCGCTCCAGCGCGTCGATCAACTGACGGCACTCCCCATACACCGCTTCGCCGGACGCTGTCAGCTGAATGATTTTCTCCCGTCTGTCCCGGCTGGGGATCTGGCAGACAAAACCTGCTTCTTCCAGACTTTGAACCGTGCGAGTGATCACCGGCTTGCGCACGTTGTAGTAGTTCGAGATATCCACCAGAGTGGACGGCCCCTGATTTTTGACATAATACATGACCATCCACTGGGAATAAATCAGGCCATGGGCGCTGAGAAGGTCGTTTAATTTGCTGATCAATATCCGGTGCAGCAGGAAGTAACTGCGAAAAAAACCTTGCATGGCGTTCGCCTCTCTTAACTTAATAGTTACCTTTGGTAATCGTTAATGGAGATAACTATATCGCGTTGCGAGATAACTGTCAAGACGAGAAGGAAATGATGAATTATTTTGTCAATGGCGTGCGTATAAAAAAGAAACAACCGCGACGTAGAAGCGGTTGTTTCAGAATGTTGACTTCACTATACTCTTTTTTTTGTACGGCTCCGGCGTAAATCATGCTTGTCAGGTACGCCCTTGCGGGCTACGATGAACGGTAACAGCAAAGATATTCAGATGATTTTAGCGATCAACTGAACAAGATTAAAATATTTTCCGCCCTCCGCTTTCATCATTTTGATGTCCTCAGCGACAATGGGATGATAAGCGGTCTGCCACTCTTCCCACGCCTGCCGGCAACAGGCCATTTCACGACTGTCCACGATTTCAATGCCCTCGGTCCTCTTCCACAAATCTGTCCACCAAGCAAGCGAGTGCAAGGTTCTTTCCATCTCGCTATTCCAAAACGGCTGCATTTCGTCGGGAACATTTTTCTCAAATTCGTATTTTAAGCCGGGAATAGCCACGGCGATATAGCCGCCCTTTTTCACAAAAGGAATGAGCGACGGGAGCATTTCCGCCGTATCACCGAAATAATGGTAGGCGTCCACGCTAAACAACAAGTCAAAATATCCATTGGCGAAAGGCAATCCTTTGGTCGCATCCACGAAAATGGGAATGGCCTTATCATCAATGCCGATAGACTGGAAACGCTCATCATTTTCCGTTGGTGAAATCCAAAGGTCGGCGGCGAAAACGAACGCGCCATATTTTTTCGCCAACAAAAGCGTGGACAGGCCACACCCGCAACCGAGGTCAAGTATGCGCATATTCTCATCAATGTTTAGGTGCGATGACAGTTCCTCTGCGACTCGCATGGCGTTTGGCCCCATCATAGTGGCTTTCAGAAATTCAGTATTTTCATGATTGGACATAAACTGGTTTGTAAATGTATCCATAGTATTCTTCCTTTCTAATTTTGCCTTATAGAAAGAAAATAAAAAAGCGCAGTATGCTACTGCGCTACAAATTACACCATTGTAAAAATGGATGCTCATTCAATCTGTAAGGCAGTTTTTGACAACACAAACAAGAGCAACAAAATTGCTCATCTCATGCGCTTAACCTAAATCCTTACAGAATTACCGACATCAATACACTCCCTCTTTCTTCAACTTACTATATTATGGCACTATTATTAGTTCAACGCAATAAATTTGTTTGATCGGCCCACGAGGCGCCATCAGCGACGGGGTAGCTCCAGTCCATATTCATGAATTTTGTTCAATATGGTGGTGTTGGATACACCCAGAACCTGTCCGGCAGCCCGGGAGGAGGGGTGTTGGGCCAGTACCCGGCGCAGGACTTCCTTTTCCACGGTAGCCACAAGCTGTTTGAGCGGCGGCCAAGGTTCAGTCAGCGGCAGGGTCAGAGCGTCAGCGCCCGTGATCGCCGTGTCCGGCAAAGCTCCGACCTCCGTCCAGTCCTGGAGATGCATTGGCAGGATTTCCGCCGCGTCCGTCAAATTTACCAGTCGCTCCAGCGTGTTCTCCAGTTGGCGGATATTGCCGGGCCAGGAAGAACGGGTGAGCAGCGCCGCCGCTTCCGGTGTCAGCCGGCGCTGCGGCAAATGCAGGCGGGTGCAGATCCGTTGCAGCAGGCGGTGAGCGATCAGAGGGATATCTTCCCGCCGTTCCCGGAGCGGGGGAATCGACAGCGGGATCACGTTCAGGCGGTAATAAAGATCTTCCCGGAACCTGCCGGTTTTCAGCATATCTTCCAGATCCCGGTGCGTGGCGGCGATAATGCGCACATTCACCGGGATCTCTCTGTCGCCGCCCAGCCGGCGGATGACATTTTGCTGCAGTACCCGCAGCAGTTTTACCTGCAAAGCCGGGGAAACCTCGCCGATCTCATCGAGAAACAATGTGCCGCCGTCGGCCTGCTCGAACAGACCTTTTTTGCCGCCCCGCACCGCGCCGGTAAAAGCGCCTTCCTCATAGCCGAACAATTCGCTTTCCAGCAGTGTGTCCGGTAACGCCGCACAGTTCACCGCCACAAAGGGGGCGCTGAAACCCAGCCCCTCCATATGAATGGCGCTGGCCAGCAATTCCTTGCCGGTGCCGCTTTCGCCCCGCAACAGTACCGTCGATCCGCTGCGGGCCACCGTCCGGGCCCGCTGGAGAAGGCGCTGCATGTTTTCGCTCTGATGCACGATGTCGTCAAAGGTAGTCAGACGCCGCAGTTTGTCCACCTTGGCGATCATTTCCTCCACCTGACGAAAATCCTTGATCGTGGCCACCGCACCGATGATCCGGCCGCCGGCGCCCGGCACCGGCACGCCGCTGCTCAGGTACCGGACCGTCCGTCCCTGGCGGGTGAACTGCCGTTCTTTCAAATGATAACTCTGACCGCTGGCTAGGGTTCGCAGCAGCGGCGGATTGTCTCCCAGGAGCATTTCCGCCGCCTGGCCGGTGACGTCCGCTTCCCGGCAGCCGAAAATCAGACAGGCCACCGGATTGATATGACGGATGCGTCCCGTATGGTCCACCGCGATAATTCCTTCGCTGACGGCGTTCAAAATGGCGGCCAGTTCCTGCTCCCGTTCCTCGTGGGGCATCTGGTCACGGAAAGATACGGCCTGTACGCCGGAGATCTGCGGCAGCAGTTCCAAAAGACGCCGGGCTTCGGTATCGCCGGCGCAACGGAACTTGATTACCATCCCGTGACCAGGAATGGCCTCCATCGCGATCTTATCAACACCGTTCTGCTCCATAAGGGTAAAGATTTCGTAGCCTAAGCCGGGACGGTCCAGATGGTCGAGCTGGAGGACGTATTCGTGTGTGGGTGTGGACATAAGGAGTCACCTGCCTTTAAATATCCTGCGGCAACTAGAATAGATTATCTCTGGTACTTAAGGTACCTTATTTGTTGGTGGGTTGCAACAAGAAAAAATTGCAGACAGCGAGGCGGGTGAACTGGAAATTTGTTT
>DATMYQ010000186.1:0-14291 GCA_035560935.1 Patescibacteria group bacterium
GCATAAAGAATACAAAATAGTGAATTATAAGTGAAAAGGATGTGGACGGCTATGGAAAACAAAACAAAAGTGGTCTTAGGAGTTATCGGCGCAGATTGTCACGCGGTGGGCAACAAAATTCTCAATTATGCCATCGGTGCCGCCGGCTTTGAAGTGATTAACCTGGGTGTATTAGTGCCGCAGGCGGATTTTGTCAGCGCCGCGATTGAAACGGATGCCCAGGCGATTTTGGTGGCCTCGTTGTACGGACACGGCGAAATTGACTGCCGGGGACTGCGGGAGCGCTGCCGGGAAGCCGGTATCGAAAACATTCTGATTTATGTAGGCGGCAATCTGGTGGTGGGGAAAACCGACTTTGGCGAAGTGGAGAAAAAATTCCTGGATATGGGTTATGACCGAGTGTATGCGCCGGGAACCCTGCCAGACGTCGTCATCAAAAATCTGCAAGCGGACTTGGAGAAAAGAGGTCTTTAATATGAGTAATTATTTGCTCATTGACTTTGGCAGCACCTATACCAAAATTACCGCGGTCGACGTCGACAATGCCGTGGTATTGGGAACGGCCCGGGGCATTACCACGGTGACTACGGACATTATGGACGGATTGAATCAGGCATTGAAAGTATTGTTTTTGCAGACCGGAAAACTGGAGTTTCAGCGGACACTGGCTTGTTCCAGCGCCGCTGGCGGTCTGAAAATGGTGGCGATCGGCCTGGTGCCGGAAATGACGGCGGAAGCTGCCAAACGGGCGGCACTGGGCGCCGGAGCCAAAGTACTGGGAGTCTATTGCCACGAGCTGAGTGAGTATGAAATCGAAGAAATCGAAGCGTTAAATCCGGATATTATTTTGCTGGCCGGCGGCACCGACGGTGGCAATAAGCAGGTGATTCTCCACAACGCAGAGATGTTGACCACGCTGAAACAGGATGTCTCGGTGATTGTGGCCGGTAACAAATCCGTGACGCCGGCGGCGGTAAAAATGCTGTCGAAAAAAATGACAGAAGTGCTGCATACCGAAAACGTCATGCCGCGACTGGATGAATTGAATATTGAACCGGCCCGGCAGGTGATCCGCCAGGTATTTCTGCAACGGATCGTGGAAGCCAAAGGCTTGAACCGGGCCAATCATCTGGTGGACCGGTTGGTGATGCCGACGCCGTCAGCGGTGATGCGGGCCGCGGAGCTGCTTAGCCGGGGAAGCGGCCATGAAGCGGGTCTGGGAGATTTGATGGTGGTGGATATCGGCGGCGCAACCACTGATATGTACTCTATCGCTAAAGGCGACCCGACCCAAAGCAGCGTAGTGTTGCGGGGGTTGCCGGAACCTTTGGCCAAACGGACGGTGGAAGGCGATTTGGGAATGCGCTACAGCGCCACGGCATTGCTCAAAGCGGCCGGACTGAAACTGATCGCCGATTATGCCGGCGTTGATGAGGACGCGGTGGCGGCCTACGTGAAGAAAGTGGAAAACAATATTGATTATTTGCCGGCGGACGCGATAGAAAATGCGGTGGAAGTGGGCATGGGGCGGGCCTGTGTTCAGCTCAGCGCCGACCGGCACGTCGGGTCGCTGGAAACTCATTACACGCCGTATGGTTCCACTTTTGTGCAGACGGGTAAAGATTTGACCGCTGCACCGGTGGTGATCGGCACCGGCGGTGTAATTATCACCAGTCCCCTGCCGGAAGGAATACTGCAGGGCGTGCAGTTTGACGAAACGGCGCCGCATTTGTTAAAACCGCAAAATCCCCGTTATCTGGTGGACCGGGAATATATCATGGCGTCCATGGGTCTCTTGGGTGAAGAACTGCCGGATCTGGCGGTCCGGATGATGAAGAAATATATTGCAGGATAAAATATAGGAGGGACATCAACATGGAATTGAAAAATAAGAAATGGACCCGGGAACAGTTTGACACAATCCGCGCGGAAGTCTTGACTCACTGGGCCACGGGAAAAGATGTTGATATGGAGGAAGCGGTAAAGTTTCATGAAACCATTCCGGCCAAACGTCATTTTGCCAAACGGTTGATAAAAGCGAAAAAGAACGGTGAAACCCTGACCCAACCCCGGGCTGGCGTGGCTTTGATTAACGAACATATTGAACTGTTGAATTTCCTGCGGAACGAAGGAGAAGCCGACCTGCTACCGACTACCATTGACAGTTACACCCGGCAAAATCAGTATAAGGAAGCGCAAAACGGTATCGAAGAAAGCATGAAGGCCGGCCGGTCGCTACTGAACGGATTTCCGGCGGTCAACCACGGCGTGGAAGGTGTGCGCCGGGTAGTGGAAAGCGTCGATGCGCCGCTGCAGGTTCGCCATGGCACTCCCGACGCTCGTCTGCTGACAGAAATTACCCTGGCGGCGGGTTACACCTCTTATGAGGGCGGCGGGATTTCCTACAACATCCCTTATGCCAAAAGTGTATCCCTGGAAAGAACCATTTATGACTGGCAGTATTGCGATCGCCTGGTGGGTATTTACGCCGAGCAGGGTGTGGAAATCAACCGGGAACCGTTTGGTCCGCTGACCGGCACTTTGGTGCCACCCAGTGTATCCCATTCCGTGGCGGTGATCGAAGGTTTGCTGGCAGCGGAGCAGGGAGTAAAGAACCTGACATTGGGCTATGGCCAGTGCGGTAATCTGATTCAGGACGTGGCGGCTATCAAGGCCCTGGAACAGTTGGCCGAAGAATATTTTGCCAAGCATGGCTACAATGATTGTACGCTGACCAGCGTATTCCATCAGTGGATGGGCGGCTTCCCGCAGGACGAGGCCAAAGCGTTTGGCGTTATTTCCTGGGGCGCGGCGGCGGCAGTGCTCAGCCAGGCCACCAAAGTAATCGTGAAAACGCCGCATGAAGCGCTGGGAATTCCCACCAAGGAAGCCAATGCGCAAGGATTGCGGACTACCAAACAAATGATCAATATGCTGAAAGACCAGCCGTATCCGATGACCAAAGAAGTATTGGATGAAGTCGAGATTATCAAAGCCGAATCCCGCTGCATTCTGGATAAAGTGTTTGAACTGGGCCAGGGAGATTACGCGGTGGGAGCGGTCCGGGCCTTTGAGGCCGGCGTGCTGGATGTGCCGTTTGCTCCCAGTAAATATTCGCTGAACAAAATTTTACCGGCCCGTGACAATAACGGTGCCGTCCGGCTCTTTGACGTGGGCAACCTGCCCTTTACTCCTGAGCTGGTGGCGTTCCATAAGGATAAAATTGATCAGCGGGCCAAAGTGGAAGGTCGTTCGCCCAGTTTCCAGATGGTGATTGATGATATCTATGCTATTTCCAAAGGCAATCTGGTGGGCAGACCTCGCTAAAACCAGAGTTGTTCTCAAAATGTTTTTATTCAATGTAAGTGATAATAGATAGGAGTGTCTGATGATGAAAATAGTTGATGTGGTTTGTTCCAAAGGCCGCACCGGTTTTTACTTTGATGACCAGCGGGCCATCAAGGCCAACGCCGGGCACGACGGGTTTACCTACGTGGGCGATCCTCTGACGCCGGGGTTTAAGGCGATTCGCCAGGCTGGTGAAGCGGTGTCGGTGATGATCGTACTGGAAGACGGCCAGGTGGCGTACGGTGACTGTGCGGCCGTGCAGTACAGCGGCGCCGGCGGGCGGGACCCGCTGTTTCTGGCGGACGAATTCATCCCGGTGATTGAAACGATGATCAAACCCCGGCTGCAAGGCCGTGAACTGAATAGCTTCAAGACATTGGCAGAAGAAATCGACAGTTTGACTGATGCCAAAACCGGTAAACAAATTCATACCGCGCTGCGCTACGGCGTGACCCAGGCGATTCTGGACGCGGTGGCCAAAGCCCGTCATCTGATGATGTGCGAAATCATCGCCGAGGAGTACGGTACCCAAGTCAGCGATAAAGAAATTCCGATTTTCACCCAGTCCGGCGATGACCGTTACAACAACGCCGACAAAATGATCATTAAACATGCGGAAGTATTGCCCCATGGCCTGATTAACAATGTGAAGGAAAAACTGGGCGACAAGGGCGAACGGCTGCTGGAATACGTGGAGTGGCTGAAAAACCGGGTGATGAAGCTGCGGACTGATGCCGACTATCTGCCGGTATTGCACATTGATGTATACGGAACCTTTGGTATGGCTTTCGGATTGGATCCGGAGAATATGGTCGAATATTTCCGGGCGCTGGAAAAGGCGGCGGCACCGCTGGAGCTGCGGATTGAAGGACCGATGGACGTGGAAGACCGCGACAAACAGATTGATGCGCTGGCAGTTTTGACCCGGCGGCTGCATGAAGAAAACATCAACGTGGAAATCGTCGCCGATGAATGGTGCAACACGTTTGAAGACATCCGACTGTTTGCCGATAAGAAAGCCGGCGACATGCTGCAGATTAAAACTCCGGACCTGGGCGGCATTAACAATATTATTGAATCGGTGCTGTACTGCAAACAACGGGGCGTAGGCGCCTATCAGGGCGGTACCTGCAACGAAACCGACCGTTCGGCCCAGGTGTGCGTGCACATCGCCATGGCCACCCAGCCGGTGCAAATGCTGGCCAAACCGGGCATGGGCGTTGATGAAGGGTATATGATCGTGTATAATGAAATGCAACGAATTTTGGCCCTGCGCAAAGCCCGCAAAGCGGGTAACCAATAGGCGGGAAATGCTATGACGGGGGCCGGCAGGAGATGAAATGATGCCGATTGAAAGCATGAACCATTTAATGTATTCCAGTTATTTTGCTCCCCGGGGCCGGGACCGGATGTACCTGTTGGGCAAGCAACTCAGTGAACGGTATTTGTCGCCCCATGACCGTCTGATCGGTATCATGGGCGATGCCGGCGCCGGCAAGTCGTCGCTGGTGAAAGGAATGTTTCCCGGTCTGGAACTGACCAACGATGACGACGGGGTAAACATTCGTCCGCTGCCGCTGCTGAAAAATATCGACCGGGGATTTTTTTCCAGCCATACCTACCATGTGGATATCCGGTTTGAGATGGCGTTTACCCAGCTGCATGTGCTGGCTGAAGTGGTGAAGCAGGCGCTGGAGCATGACAAGCGGGTCATAGTCGAACACTTTGATTTGCTGTACCCGGCGCTGGAAATTAACGCGGACGTGATGATTGGTGTCGGTGGCGAGGTCATTGTGGTCCGGCCCACGCCGTTCGGACCGTTTCCGCAGGAAATCGTCAACGTATCGGTCAAAACCCTGAAATACCGGAAAATGGCTCATACGGCAGAGGATTTGACCAATCTGGTGCTGGCTAATGAATATAATGTGGAGTGTGCTTTCGGACACCGGGACGTGCATCACGGTTTTGTCCTGGAATGCCCTCAAAAGCTGGATCTGGATCTGAAAGCCGTGGAAAGAAAGGTTCAGGCCATTATCGATGAAGGAATTAATATCAGTTATTGTGATGAAGCCCATATCCGCATTGGCGATATTACCTGGAAATGTTCCGGTCCCCGGACTCATGTCCGCAACACCGACGACATTGAAAGTTTTCGCATGATCAGCGATTATAAGTATGATCCCCAGACCAAGACCTGGCTGATCGTCGGTCTGGTGGGGACGATGCAGGAAAATCTCGATGGTTTCGCGGTGCTGAACTACGTGCCGACGATTTAATATCAAATGACGACAGGACCGCCAGCCGCGAAGACCGCCCGCATTTTGCCGGCCGGTTTTGCAGCCAGGCGGTTCCTGAATATCCATAGCTGCTTCTGTAAAGGAAAACCAAAGGGAGGATACCATCATGAGCAACAGTCAGACAATGTCCGGAATTCCTGATTTGCGCAGCGCTCAGGCAGGAACGCTGGAATCCGGCGACATCATGATTGCCGTGGTCCCCGGTGCACCGGGCAGCGGTATAGCCGTGCAACTGGAAAGCATCGTGCGGGCCCAGTACGGCAAGGCCATTGAAGCGACGATCCGGTTAACGACTGCACAATATAGTGCCAGCGACATTTTAATTAAAGCAGTGGACCGGGGGGCTCTGGACTGCACCATCCGGGCCCGGGTCATGGCCGCTTTGTGCCGGGCCGGTGCTGTGTCAGCAAAGGAGGGGATCTGATGGAACTGAGACGATCCCTGCTGTTTATTCCCGGCAATAATCCGGCTATGCTGCAAAATGGCGGCGTGTTCGAGGCGGACGCCGTGATTCTGGATCTGGAAGACGCGGTGGCGCCGCAGGAAAAAGACGCGGCCCGGCTGCTGGTGGCGGAGGCGTTAAAGACGGTGGACTACGGCGCCAGTGAAAAAGTGGTGCGGATTAATCCGCTGGATACCTTTGCCGCAGAAGATATTATTACTATTGTACCTTGCTGCCCGGATGCGCTGCTGGTACCCAAAGTGGAATGTGCGGAGGATATTACCCGTGTGGCTCAAATGGTGGCGCGAGCGGAGCAGCCGGGGCAAAAGCCGGTGAAACTGATTGCGTTGCTGGAAACTCCGCGGGGCATCGCCGAAGCGTACGCCGTGGCCAAGGCGGATCCCCGTCTGGTGGCGCTGGCGCTGGGGGCGGAAGATTATACCGCGTCGCTGGGGGCGAAAAGGACCAAAGAGGGAACGGAAATCTTCAACGCCCGGGCCGCCGTGCTGAACAGCGCGGCCGCTGCCGGCATCCAGGCCATTGATACTCCGTTTACTGATGCCAATGACCCGGAAGGCTTGGTAGCCGACACGCTGCTGGCCAAAAAGCTGGGCTTCAAAGGAAAACTGTCCATTAATCCCCGCCAGATCAGCGAGATTCATCGGATGTTCAACCCCACTGCCGAGGAAATCGACTGGGCCTATCGGGTGATTAGCGCCATTCGGCGGGCGGAAGCGGAAGGTTCCGGTGTCGCCTCGCTGGACGGAAAAATGGTGGATGCACCGATTGTCAACCGGGCGGAGCGTACTTTGTATCTGGCCCGGATTCTGGGTCTGGCCAAGGAGGGAGAATAATGGATAAAACCATCACCAACAGTATCGGACGGCTCTTGCCGGAAACCATAGAAGGCTATGGGAAGGTGGCGCCTTTTGCCGGCGCCTTTGCCACCGTTCCGGAGATGAAGCGTCAGGCTCCGCTGGTGAAGCGGATGCTGCCCGACGGAACGAAACGGATGCAGAACCTGGAAGAAGTGTTCCGGCTCATCCCGGTAAGCGATGGTATGACACTGTCGTTTCACCACCATCTACGCAATGGTGACGGCGTGGTGAATATGGTTATGGAAACCGCTTCCCGTTTGGGACTGAAAAATCTGACAGTGGCCTTGAGTTCGGTATTTCCGGTGCATGAACCGTTGGTGGAACACATGAAAAACGGTGTGGTCACCGGCTTTGACAGCAACTATATGTCCGGGCCGGTGGCCCAGGCCATTTCCCGGGGGGTACTGGCCAAACCTGCCATATTGCGGACGCATGGCGGCCGGGCCCGGGCCATTGAATGCGGCCAGTTGAAAATTGACGTGGCTTTTATTGCAGCGCCGGCGGCCGATGAATACGGCAACCTGAACGGCGTGTCCGGACCGGCGGCCTGCGGCTCACTGGGCTATGCGTTTCCTGATGCCGAATACGCCGATCATGTGGTGGCGATTACCGATCATTTGGAGCCGTATCCGCTGTCGCCCATCTCCATTCCCCAGACCCGGGTGGATTATGTGGTTACAGTGGAATGTATCGGCGACCCCAAAGGAATTGTTTCCGGTACCACCCGTATCACCCGCGATCCGGTGGGTTTGAAAATTGCTGAAAATACCGCCCGGGTTATTCAGGCAGCGGGACTGATTCAGGAAGGTTTTTCTTTTCAGACCGGCGCCGGCGGTGCGACACTGGCTGCTGCCCATTTTGTCCGCAAAATGATGGAAGAAAAAGGGGTTGTCGGCAGCTTTGCACTGGGCGGCATTACTGGCTATATGGTGGACATGCTGGAAAAAGGTCTGTTCCGTAAACTGATCGATGTCCAGGGATTCGACCTGGAAGCGGTCCGTTCGCTGGCCGCCAATCCCAACCATTTGGAAGTGGGCGCCGGTTTTTACGCCAGCCCTTTTAACAATGGCTGTGCGGTTAATCAATTAGACGCAGTGGTTTTGGGCGCTACGGAAATTGACACCGATTTTAACGTAAATGTCGTGACCGGTTCTGATGGAATGATTATGGGCGGTTCCGGCGGTCACAGTGACGCGGCGGCCGGCGCCAAAGTCACCATCGTCGTGGCCAACTTGCTACGGGGCCGGCTGCCGATCATTATGGACCGGGTGCTGACGGCCACCACGCCGGGAGAAACAGTGGACGTACTGGTTACTGAACGTGGCGTGGCCGTTAATCCCCGGCGCGGTGATCTAAAAGAACGCTTTACGGCAGCCGGTCTGAACGTCAAGGAAGTACAGGAACTCAAAGATTTGGCGGAACGCCTGGCCGGGATACCGGAACCGATCACTACGGAAGACAAAATAGTTGCCGTGGTCGAATACCGGGATGGGACTGTGATTGACGTGGTACGACAATTTCAGGTGCAACCATGAACTGGGGCGGCAACGACACCGTGGTGCGGATCATTGATTTAAAAAATGACCGGGAGGTCATGGCAATCCGGGATTTTTTGTCCGGCTTTGATCTGACGTTTGATCCTGACAGCGTGGAATATACCATGGCTCTGTACCGGGAAGAGAAACTCATTGCCACCGGTTCGCTGGGCGGTGAAGTGCTGCGAAACATCGCTGTGTCCCGCGAACTGCAGGGGGAAGGACTGACTGCCGTGGTGGTCAGTCACTTGATGAGCGAGGCGGCCCGTCGGGGACGATACCATTACTTTGTGTTTACCAAACCGGATACCGCCCATTTGTTCAGCGCACTGGGATTTCAGGAAATTGGCCGGGCCGAGCCGTATGCGGCGCTATTGGAGTCCGGCGTAGGTTCTATTGGCGAATACTGCCGGGACCTCTCCCGGGCGGTGGCGGCGCTGCCGCCCGGCCCCCGGGCGGTGCTGGTGGTCAACTGCAATCCGTTCACGCTGGGACACCGGGCGGTGATTGCCAAAGCGGCGGCGGAAAATAGCGCCGTGGTCGTATTGGTGGTTAGCGAGGACCGTTCGTTGTTTCCGTTTCCGGTACGGCTGGAGTTGGTGCGGGATGGATTGGCATCCCTGAACAACGTATTGGTATTGCCCGGCGGCAAGTATATTATTTCGGCCGCAACCTTTCCTGACTATTTTACCCGGGGAGCGGCGGTGGACGCGCAGACCCGGTTGGACGCGGATATTTTCGGGCGTCATATCGCACCGGCTCTGGGCATAACCCGGCGGTATGTCGGCGATGAGCCCTATTGTGAAGTGACCCGGTGCTACAATCAGGCCATGCTGGAAGTACTGCCGGAACATGGTGTGGAAGTGGTGGTGATGCCACGTCTGGCACAGGACGGCGTGCCGGTCAGCGCCTCACGGGTACGCGAACTGCTGCGGACGGAAGACTGGGACGCTTTGCGGCAGTTGGTTCCCGACACTACCTACCGCTATCTCCGTTCGGACGCGGCCTGGCCGGTGCTGGAATCTATCCGAATTTCGAATTCGCGGCACTAAGGAACTACTGATTTATTCACATCACACGCCAAAACAAATCTTTTTCCGACGGGCTGTGTCAGGCTTACCTCAAAATAGCGCTGCTATTCCTGCGCTGCCGCCTTTCTTGCCCGACAAAAAAATATTCTGTTTTGGGCGTTCATTTAATCAGTGGTTCCCTAAGCTGATGGATTGCAGGAGACCATTTCAAGTTTTAAAACCAATAAAAGAATTATGTATACAAAATACAAAATACGTGTTACGATGAGTTCGATAATTCGAAATTCACCTACAAGGGTGGAATAAAGGAAGGATATCGAATGATGCGTATAGAACATGATTTTTTAGGTGAACTTGAAATTCCCGCAGAGGCCTACTATGGCGTACAAACCCAGCGGGCGATGCAGAACTTTCAAATTACCGGCCATAAATTGGACAAGGAATTCATTGTGGCGCTGGCCATTGTAAAAAAAGCAGCGGCCAAAGCCAACATGAAAACCGGACGGATGCCGACGCTGATCGGTTCAGCCGTGGTGCAGGCTGCTGCCGAAATTATCGACGGCAAATGGCATGACCAGTTTGTGGTGGATTGCATTCAGGGCGGAGCGGGCACCTCGATGAATATGAATGCCAATGAGGTCATTGCCAACCGGGCCATTGAATTATTGGGCGGAAAAAAGGGCGATTATTCCCTGGTAAGCCCCAACAACCACGTCAACATGGCGCAGTCGACCAATGACGTGATTCCCACCGCCATTCGGATTGCCTCGATAAAGAAAGCCAATCGATTATTTCATGAAATCAATTCGCTGGTGGAGGTCATCGTTGCCAAGGCCGAACAATACGGTCGCGTTTTAAAAATGGGCCGGACTCATTTGCAGGATGCGGTCCCCATTACTTTGGGACAGGAATTGGCCGCCTACGCCGCCGGCATCAAACGTTCGGCCCGGAGGGTTGAACGGGCCCGCCAGAGCCTGTATGCCATTAATATGGGGGCAACCGCGGTGGGCACCGGATTGAATGCGGAGCCGGAATATATTGAAGAAGTGGTGCACCAAATCTGCTGGCTGACGGATGAAGCCTTCGTATCCGCCAATAATCTGGTGGATGCCACGCAAAATACCGATGACCTGGCGGAATTCTCCAGCGCTTTAAAAATCTGCGCGCTGTCGCTTTCCAAAATTTGCAATGACCTGCGGCTGATGGCCTCTGGTCCCCGTTGTGGCTTCAATGAGGTTATTTTACCGGCCATGCAGCCAGGTTCTTCCATTATGCCGGCCAAAATCAATCCGGTTATTGCGGAAATGGTGAATCAGGTGGCATTTCAGGTGATCGGCAACGATCACGTCATCAGTCTGGCGGTGGAAGCCGGGCAGTTTGAATTGAACGTGATGGAACCGGTCATGGCCTACAATTTGTTTAATTCCCTGAACATCCTGACGAATGCTATTCACACCCTGAATCACCGCTGTTTTGCCGGAATTGAAGCCAACGCCTGCCACTGCCAGCAACTGGTGGATGGCAGCCTGGGGGTCGTGACCGCGCTGCTGCCGCATATCGGTTACGAAGAAGCATCTAACGTGGCCAAAGAAGCGCTGGAAACCTCGCGCACCATTAAAGAGATCGTTGTGGAACGGGGATTGATCCCGGCGGAACGGTTGGAAGTGATTCTGTCGCCGACAGAAATGACCCGGCCGGGAATTGCCGGTAAACAATATTTGCTGACCACTTGATGCCGGGAATTTTTCCAGCGAGGGTGGCAGGCTGTATCTTTTTCGTGAATGCGGGTATAATGAAAGAGAAGTAATTGCCGGAAAACGGTATATTTTACTGAAATTTACCTGGCGGCAAAATAAATATACAGGAGGAGTTACCGTGGCGATGACATTGCAGGAAGAAAGTGTAAAGCTTCATAAGGACAATAATGGTAAACTGGGGGTTGCGCTGAAAGTGCCGCTGAAAGACCGGCATGATTTGAGTATAGCCTATACGCCCGGCGTAGCGGAACCTTGTCTGCGCATTAAGGAAAACCAGGATTTGTCGTTTGAATATACCTGTCGCGGCAACATGGTAGCCGTGGTCAGTGACGGTACCCGCGTGCTGGGGTTGGGCGATATCGGCCCGGCGGCAGCCATTCCGGTAATGGAAGGTAAATCGGTGCTGTTCAAGCATTTCGGCGATGTGGATGCGATGCCCATTTGCCTGGATACGAAGGATCCGGCCAAAATCATTGAAACGGTCAGACTGCTGCAGCCAACCTTTGCCGGGATTAATCTGGAAGATTTATCCTCGCCTAAATGTTATGATATCGAAGATGCCTTAAAGGAACAAATGGATATTCCGGTGTTTCACGATGACCAGCACGGGACCGCTATCGCGGCATTGTCGGCATTGATCGGTGCGCTGCGGTTCGTGAAAAAATCAATTTCCAGCGTAAAAATCGTTGTTAATGGTGCCGGCGCCGCCGGTACCGCGATTACCCGGATGCTGCTTACGGCCGGTGCCAAGAACGTCCTGATGCGCAGTATCGACGGTACGGTGTATAACGGTATGCCGGGCCTGGACCGCATTCAGACGGAGCTGGCCAAGAAAACGAATCCGGACCAGGTTAAAGGTGATTTGGCGACGGCGGTGAAGGGCGCGGATGTGATCATCGGAGTCTCGGCGCCGGGAGTGTTCACCCGGGAAATCATCCAGAGTATGAATACTGATGCCATTGTGATTGCCATGGCCAACCCGGTACCGGAGGTCAGCTATCAGGAAGCGATCGACTTCGGCGCCCGTGTGGCCGGAACCGGTCGTTCCGACGCGCCGAATCAGGTAAATAACGTCACGGTGTTTCCAGGAATTTTCCGGGGCGCTATTGACGTACGGGCCCGTCAGATTAATGAAGAAATGAAGCTGGCGGCGGCTTATGCCATTGCCAACCTGATTCCGGAGAGCGAACTGCGGGTCGACTATGTTGTTCCTGACGCGTTTGATCCCCGGGTGGCACCGGCTGTTGCGGCTGCGGTGGCTAAGGCGGCCATGGAAACCGGCGTGGCCCGGATTCAGGTGGATCCGGAAACCGTTCGGGCCAATACAGCGGCCCGGACCAAACGATAAGGGCATTGGCCCAAGTTCAGTAATGAGGAGTGAAGCCATGCGTACCATTAACGCAGCGCAAATTACCGAAGCGGTAGCCAAACTGGCGGTGGACTGCAACTATTATCTGTCACCGGATGTTTATGACGCTCTGGTCTGCGGTCGAAAAAAGGAAGAATCGCCGCTGGGACAAACGATTCTGGATCAATTGCTGGAAAATGCCGACATTGCCCGGCGGGAAAGCGTGCCGATCTGTCAGGATACGGGGATGGCAGTGGTTTTTCTGGAAGTTGGTCAGGACGTTCACATCAGTGGCGGTGGCCTGAATGATGCCGTTAATGCCGGAGTTTTAAAAGGCTATGAAGAAGGTTATCTGCGCAAATCGGTGGTGAAAGAACCTCTGTTTCAGCGGAACAATACCGGCGATAATACACCGGCGATTATTCACACCACCATTGTTCCCGGTGATAAAATAAAAATTACGGTAGCTGCCAAAGGTTTCGGCAGTGAGAACATGAGCGCGCTGAAAATGTTTAAACCGTCTGATGGCGTGGCAGCGGTAAAAAAACTGGTGGTGGATACGGTGGCTAACGCCGGCTCCAACCCCTGCCCACCGATTGTCATTGGCGTCGGTATCGGCGGCACGATGGAAAAAGCGGCTCTGTTGGCCAAATCTGCCTTGGTACGACCATTGACAGTGAGAAATTCTCATCCGGACTATGCGGCACTGGAGACGGAATTATTGGAACTGGTCAATGCAACCGGTGTCGGACCGCAGGGTCTGGGCGGCAGCGTCACGGCGCTGGCGGTTAACGTGGAATATTTCCCCACGCATATTGCCGGATTGCCGGTGGCAATCAACATCAATTGCCATGTCACCCGGCATGCTGAGACGGAAATATAGGGGGGAGCACAATGGCAGACGCAATTCGAATTACAACACCTTTAACCGGAGAAACTGTCCGACAACTGAAAGCGGGTGACTTTGTCCTGATCAGCGGGACGATTTATACTGCCCGGGATGCTGCCCACAAACGGATGGTGGAAGCGCTGAAGGCGGGAAAACCATTGCCGGTGGACCTGACGGATCAGATTATTTACTATGTGGGCCCCACACCGGCGAAACCGGGTCAGCCGATCGGCTCCTGCGGCCCGACGACCAGCGGACGGATGGACGCGTATGCGCCGCTGATCATGGAGCAGGGCTTGCGGGGCATGATCGGCAAGGGATACCGCTCACCGGAAGTAGTGGAGTCCATGAAAAAACATGGGGCAATATATTTTGCCGCCACCGGCGGTGCGGCGGCATTGATTGCCAAAGCCGTGAAAAAATACGAAGTGGTGGCTTATGCCGAGTTAGCATCGGAAGCGCTGGCCCGGATGACGGTGGAAGACTTTCCGGCCATCGTAGTGATTGACAGTCAGGGAAATAATTTTTACACCGAAGGACAGGCGAAATACCGCAAGATTTAATACAGTACGAATACGCAAACAGCAAGCAGCCGGCGAGAGGCTGCTTGCTGTTTGTATATAGGGACAGTCAAGTTTCTTGACCCGAGTAAATTCAAGGGAAAGAGAACGAAGTCGGCCAAACAAATTGGCTGTTACATAATGAAGAATCTTTTTGTATTGTTTTATTTGCCATGCAGGAATTTTTCGGAATTATGTTGAATATG
>DATMYQ010000187.1:0-5123 GCA_035560935.1 Patescibacteria group bacterium
AAGTAAGCAGAGAATTGAATAATTGCATAACAGGAAACGCTGCACTGATCGGCAGCAAATATACCAAATAGGAGGGGTTGGACTTGAAAGAGTACAAAAGTAGCGCCATCAGAAACGCCGGAATTGTCGCCCACGGGGGAGCCGGAAAAACCTCCCTCGCGGAAGCACTGTTATTCAACTCCGGAGCGGTAACCAGACTGGGAAGAGTAGACGACGGGTCTGCCACCACTGACTTTGAACCGGAAGAAGTCAAGCGAAAAGTGACGATCAGTGCAGCTTTAGCTCCCTGTGAATGGAACGACCACAAAATTAACTTCATCGATACTCCCGGATATTCCGATTTTGTTGCGGATGTTAAGGGGACATTGCGAGCGGTTGACAGCGCTTTAGTAGTACTTTGCGCCGCTTCCGGCGTTGAAGTTGAAACGGAAAAAGTATGGCGATATGCGCAGGAACTTCAATTGCCGCGTATCGCATTTATTAATAAAATGGACCGTGAAAATGCGGATTTTTACAATGTAATCGATAATATGAAGGAAATCCTGGGGAATGGCATTATTCCGTTGAATTTGCCAATCGGTTCCCAGGATTCTTTTAAAGGGATTATCGATTTGCTCAAGATGAAAGCATTTGTTCCCGCCAATCCACAGGGAACCCAATATACGGAAATTGACATTCCGGCGGATTTACTGGACCGGGCCACGGAGTTTCGCATGGCGTTGATTGAATCCGCGGCGGAGTCCGATGACGACTTGCTGAACAAATATCTAGAAGGCGAAGAGCTTTCCGACGTGGAAATTGCCAACGGCTTGCTAAGCGGGATTGCTCAAGCGAAAATATTCCCTGTTTTCTGCGGCTCGGCGGCAAAAAATATTGGTGTACGTCAACTGCTGGATGCAGTGATAAGATATTCGCCGTCGCCGGAAACCCATACGGTAAGCGGTGTTCATCCGTCCAGCAAAGACCCTGTGGAGCGAAAATCCGGCGATCCTTTCTCGGCGATGGTATTTAAGACGACGGCCGATCCCTTTGTGGGGCGGTTGAGCTACATCCGGATTTTTTCCGGAACCATGAAACCGGACAGCAGTTTATACAATGCCAGCAAGGAAAAAACAGAACGGATCGGCAACGTGTTCACCATGCGCGGCAAAATACAGGACCCGATGACTGTTGTGCATGCCGGTGACATTGTGGTTGTGGCTAAACTCCAGGATACGTCTACGGGAGATAGTCTCTGCGATAAAGAAAAACCCGTAATTTATCCCCCCATAGAATATCCCAAGCCGATGTTCATCATGGGTATGGAAGCCAAGAACAAAGGGGACGAAGATAAAATCGGCAATGCGCTCACGCGACTGATGGATGAAGATCCTACCTTCCGTTCCCGCAAAAATGCCGAAACCCATCAGTTGCTGGTCAGCGGGATGGGAGAATTGCACATTGATATTATGGCGGAGCGGATGAAGCGCAAGTTTGGCGTGGATATTCTGCTCAGCGACCCCAAAGTTCCTTACCGTGAAACGATCAGGGGTTCGGTGAAAATTGAGGGCAAACATAAGAAACAAAGCGGTGGCCACGGTCAGTTCGGACATGTCTGGCTGCAGCTGGATCCATTGCCGCCGGGCAGCGATTTCCAATTCGTGGATTCTATTTTTGGCGGAGCTGTACCGCGTCAGTACATTCCCGCGGTGGAAAAAGGCGTTCATGACGCCATGGCCAGCGGAATCTTGGCCGGATATCCAATGGTCGATATAAAAGTTACCTTGTATGACGGTTCTTATCATACGGTGGATTCTTCGGAAATGGCTTTTAAAATCGCCAGTTCGCTGGCGCTGCGCAAGGGCGCCCTGCAGGCAAAACCGGTTCTGCTGGAACCGATTTCCAGCGTGGAAGTCATTATGCCGGAAGCTTTTATGGGAGATGTCATCGGCGATTTGAACACCAAGCGCGGCCGGATTCAGGGGATGGATTCCATTGGGGGCGGTATGAGTATGGTAAAGGCTCAGGTTCCCATGTCGGAAATGTTCCGTTATTCCATTGATCTGCGCTCCATCACCCAGGGCCGGGGAACCTATGATCTCAGTTTCTCTCATTATGAAGAAGTTCCGCAGCGCATCGCCGACCATATTATTGCCAACGCGAAAAAAGACAAGGTGGAAGAAGCGTAACAACAAAAAAAGCAGCTTGCCGAAACTCCGGCAGGCTGTTTTTATGTTCGGATGGTGTCAAAAGTTGTACAAACGTGCTTGTTATGAAAAATGTAATTCAAAAGCAATTTCAGATGACATAAGATAAGCAAAGAAAGCAAATTTCATTGGCTTTAAAGAAGGACAGGGCTTCGATAATTCATTTTTAGCAAAGGGATGGCGTCCGGAAAGGAAAAGCTTTATAATTATCATGCGCTCATCAAGTAAGATAATAGGTAGCTAAGGGGTGTTCTATGTCATTTACATTACAACAGTCTGATTCCCAGCTTTGGTACGGATATTTCCCAGCCTTGAACATTGGTCCGGTCATTCACGGAATTTCCACCCGGACGGGAGGACGAAGCAAAGCTCCTTATAGCTCGCTGAACTTAGGCATGCATATTGGGGATGACGGCGTAGCCGTCAGGCTGAACCGGCAACTATTCTGCAACGCGCTGGGGATTCAAGCGGAACGCGTTGTCACGGCAGAACAGGTACATGGCACGGCGGTGGCGGTTATTGATCAGACTCACGCCGGCCGGGGGGCTCTTGATTATTCCGATTCCATACCGGCCGCGGATGCGCTGATTACCAATGTCCCGGGAATTCCTCTGATGCTGTTTTTTGCCGATTGCGTGCCGATCCTGATTGTTGATCCGGTAAATTGGGCGGTTGGCGTAGTTCATGCCGGCTGGAAAGGCACGGCGGGAAGCATTGTGGCCGAAACGCTGCAAGCCATGCACCGGCGCTATGGAACGGAGCCCCGGCAGTGCTTGGCGGGAATCGGCCCAGCCATCGGTCCTTGTTGCTATGAAGTGGATGAGAACCTGGCCGGAATTTGGCGGCAACGTTTTCCCCACGAAGCGCAGCTGCTGGTTCCACGGAGTGAGAATCGCTGGCTGCTGGATTTATGGAGCTCCAACCGGTGGCAGCTGGAAGAATGCGGCCTGGCGTCCGGACATATTTACAGCAGCTCCACTTGCACGGCCTGTCACACGTCCCATTTTTTTTCCCACCGGGCGGAAATGGGGAGTACGGGGCGTCACGGCGCGCTGATCGCTTTGCGGAATAAATAGTTGTGATTACCGCTTGTGAGATTGCCGGTTTCGGATTATAATACAATAAAGTGTCAGATTTCTGACGTATGGCAAAGATGCTATAATCTGTTATGCAGGTTGTGGCATCTTTTTTTCAAATATGATGAAGTTCGTGTTCGGACAAGGAGGAAATTATGCCTTACACCATTTCTTTATGGCAGCAGATGCCTCTATCCCGGAATTTTTTTATAGTTCCCGACGACTATTCCTGCGGTGAACTGCTTGACTGCTGGCGGAAAAATTCCTGGGACGCGGTTTTATTGCGGGAAACAGAGGGATATTCCTATGTGATACCGGAGCGTTTGGACTCGACTGCCTCCTCCTGCGCCGACGCCGCCGTTCGCTGCCCGGTGATTTTTGCAGCGGAATATCAGATGATGGATATGGATCAGTGGCTTTCGCAGCACGGCAATACGGTGATTATCCTGGGGGAAGACGGTGAGATCGCCGGTGTGACGTCAGCGGTCATTATCGCCAGAACACTACTGAGAGATCAGCACTGCCTCCAATCCCGCTTTCAGTCCGTTTTGAATATCCTCAGTGAAGCGGTCTGCGTCATTGACCAGGAGGACCGGGTCGCCGTGTGGAATAAGAGTTCCGAACTACTTTACGGAATCACGGCTCAGGAGATTGTGGGCCAGCCCATTGATCAATTTTTTTCCAATCTGATGCTTACTCAGGTTATTAAAGAAAAGAAAGAAGTAAAGGATAAATACCATAACCCCTGTCAGGGGAAGCATGTTCTGATCAACGCGGCCCCCGTGAAGCTAAAGGATGAAATCATTGGCGGCGTATGTTCGGAAAGAGATATTACCGAGATTGTGAATTTGAACCAAGAATTGACGGACGCCAGTCAAAAAGTGCATTCACTGGAAACCACGCTGGACCAGCTGCATACGGAAGCGGATGCTTTTTCCGGTATTTGCGGACAGACTCCAGCCATTAAAGAAGCAATACAGATGGCGCGCAAAGTGGCCGGAGCCAATGTTCCGCTGCTGCTCAGAGGTGAAAGCGGCACCGGCAAGGAGCTTTTTGCTCAGGCGATTCATCAGGCCAGCCGGCGTCCCGGCCGTTTTGTCGCGATCAATTGCGGTGCGATTCCGTCTAACTTGTTCGAAAGCGAATTATTCGGCTATGAATCGGGAGCGTTCACCGGTGCTGACCGGAAAGGAAAATCCGGTTTTTTTGAAATGGCGGAACAGGGAACGCTGTTTCTGGATGAAATCGGCGAGTTGCCCAAAGAGCTGCAGGTAAAATTACTGCGCGTGCTGCAGGAAAAAGTATATTACCGGATCGGCGGGAAAACGCCGCTGAAGATTGATGTGCGCATTATTGCCGCCACCCATAGTGATTTGGAAAAAATGATTTTGGCGAATCAATTTCGTGAAGATCTCTATTACCGGTTAAACGTGGTATCACTTTTTTTGCCGTCGCTGCGGGAACGCCGGGAAGATATTCCGGAGTTAGTATACCGGGGGTTGCAGCGCTATGGACAGTTGCACGTACAACCGATTGAGAAAGTGGAACCGTCGCTGATGGCCTTGTTTCTGGAACATCCCTGGCCAGGAAATGTCCGGGAGCTGTATAATGTGTTGGAACGCTTGGTGATTCTGGCGGAAGGCGCTGTCCTCACACCGGAGAATTTGCCGTTTGATTTTACCGGAACCGTGATCGCGTCAACGGCGGGCGGCGACAATACAGTCGCCGCCGTTCCCGGTAATTTTAGCGAAATGGGAATTCTGGAGAAGCGGATGATTGAAAGGGTCTTGGAAGAAGAAGATTATAACAAGGCAGCCGCGGCCAAACGCCTGGCGATTCCACGAAGTACATTGTATTATAA
>DATMYQ010000188.1:0-5075 GCA_035560935.1 Patescibacteria group bacterium
ATCCTAATGTATTTCTTAGCGTTGCCGGGAGGAAAATAACATGAAATGCATATTGATAACCGGTTTTGAACCCTTTGGCGGCGAGTCGCTGAATCCGGCGCTGGAAGCGGTCCGGCGGCTGGAAGGAAAAATAATTAAGGATGTGCGGATCGTCACCCGGGCTGTACCGGTGGTGAAGCAGAAAGCGATTGATGTGCTGACAGCAGCCATTAAAGAAGTGGATCCCGTGCTGGTGATCGCTGTGGGACAGGCGGCGGGGCGTAATGACATTTCTATTGAACGGGTGGCTATCAATGCCGATGATTACCGTATTCCGGACAATGAAGGGAATCAACCGGTGGATGAACCGGTGGTAGCGGGCGGACCGGCGGCCTATTGGTCCACATTGCCGGTTAAGGCAATGCTACAGGCTGTGACCGGCGGCGGTGTACCCGCCAGTATTTCCAACACGGCGGGCACCTATGTCTGTAATCATCTGTTTTACGGATTGATGAACTATTTGGCGCAGGAGGGAAACCAACGCCGGGGCGGATTCCTTCATATCCCGCTGCTGCCGGAGCAGGCGGTCCGTAATCAGGGGCAACCCAGCATGGCATTGGATACCATTGTCAGAGGACTGGAACTGGCTGCTGCCGCTGCGCTGCAGCATGAACGGGATTTGAAGTACGCGGCCGGCACTGTTTGCTGATGGAACAATAGGGGTTGTGAGAAAACAAAGCAACAAGTTTTCTCACAACCTTTTATTTATGTTCCTCTCACAATAAAATGTAAATGGATAGAGCATTTGGCGTTGCAAGCTGTCAGTGATTTACCTGGATTTGCTGCAGCGCGGCGTATTGGATGCGGCAAAAATGCGTTGCATGTTTTTCCCGCTTTGTGGATATCCGATAAAGGGAAATTGGACAAGGAGAGCGAAGTATGAAAATAATGAATTGCGTGGGATTGCTTTGATTTAGAGGAGGCGGCGGAGATGGAGAAGGCAGTGTTTTTGAATGCGGCGCGGTTGGACTTTGACGGGCAGTTGGATTTTACGCCGGTGTCCCGCCAAACTCAGTTTACCCGTTATGAGGACAGTGATCCAGTCCGGATTTTGGAACGGGTTAGGGATCATCACACCGTTATTACGAAGGAATTGCCAGTGGGCGGAGAACTGATCCGGAATTTCCCGCCGACGGTAAAAATGATTTGTGAAGCCGGTACCGGCTATAATAATATTGATATCGCTGCGGCCAGGGAAAAAGGTATTGCTGTCTGCAATATACCCAGTTATAGTACGGACGCGGTAGCACAACTGGTGATTACCTTTATTCTGAACCTGAGTGCTTCGTTACCGCAGCAGCAGGCCATGCTGCACCGGGGTGATTTTTCGAATTTTACCCGTTCACTGCAGGTGCCGCACCGGGAACTGGGCGGAAAATTTCTGGGTATTATCGGCGGCGGTGCTATTGGTCAACAAGTCGCGGCCATCGCCCGAGTACTGGGGATGAAGGTGCTGCTTTATAGCCGCACCGTAAAAAACTGGGGGGATTCCGGAATTCAATCCGTGTCATTGGAAGAACTGCTGCGCACCAGCGACTATGTCAGTCTGCACTGTCCGCTGACGGATGAAACCCGACACCTTATGGACCGGCAGCGATTGCGGCTGATGAAACCGTCGGCCTGTCTGATTAATACGGCCCGGGGCGCCATAGTAAATGAGACAGATTTGATTGCGGCGTTGCGGGAAGGCAGCATTGCCGGTGCGGCATTGGATGTGCAGGACCCGGAGCCGCCGGACGCGGCCAATCCCCTCTTTGCTATGGAACAAGTGATTCTTACTCCGCACATTGGATGGCGACGCCTGGAAACACGTCAGCGCCTGGTGAATCTGTTAGGAGAGAATATTGCTGCTTTCTTGCGGGGGCAGCCAATCCATGTGGTTAACCGCTAATTTGTGAATTGATTTCATAGCGAGTGCCGGTTAACGGGAAAATGTCATAAGAAAAACCTTGTTTAGGGCATGCTTTGGCGGCAACAAACATGGATCAACAACGGCAGGCTCTGGCATCAGGGATTTCTGCCGTTTTTTCTTTATAGGCGGGTTAAGGCGCGGGGGTGAAGAAAAGTGGGCAATGAAATGCTTTGGAGCGGTATAGTACTGGCCATCCTGTTGATGAGTTTGCAGGATCGTCTGCGCTATGTGTTTGCTGATGAAAAAGCTGATGAACAGGGGCCCATATATTTACAACGGGGGTTGGTTCTGGCGGCGGTGACTGTCCTTTTGACCGTTGGCTGGGGGGCGGGGCGCTGGAGTGAGCGTCTAATGGAAGAAGACTTACAGGGGCGTTTAACGGCGGAAGCGAAGTGCTTGGCGTTAACGATTGATCCGGAACGGATTGCCGCTTTTTCTTACGGTGCAGAGGATTGGGAAAAAGCAGGATTTCAGCGTCTGCAGCGTCAATTGCAGCAATATAGCCAGGTAACACCTTGGCGGGAAATCTTTCTTCTGGGTCAGAGGCAGGGAGAAATTGTTTACGGGCTTTCCGGTCGTAACGGTGGTAACAAAGAAATTTATGGCACGGCGTGGCCGATGCCAACCGCAGAATTCCGACAACAAATGCAACATGGCGGTGTTCGAATTCACAGCTGGTTTTCCAATCAGCAGGAACGCCTTTTCGCCGCATTTGCGCCGGTGTATCATCCTAATACCGGCGAAGTGCTGGCATTGGTAGGGGTGCAGATGGGCGATGCGGAGCGGGAAGTTTACGTTGACGAATACCGACGGTCCGTTTGGCTGCCGTTGTTGGCAGCCATATTCGTGTTTTTGGGTGGCGTTTTTCTGGTGCGACAGCGGCGGCGTGCCGGTCATCGCTGGTGGCAGCAGCATGGGGAATTGATATTAACGGGTTGCTATGGACTCTTGCTGACGCTGGTCGTGGCATTATATGCGCAATGCATCACGACACGATTTCAGCAACTGAGCTTTAGCCACTTATCGGACCGGGAAGCGGAACATTTTTATCAGACCCGGGACAATATCCGGAATGGACTTTCCCGGATGGAGTTGTTGCTAGCGGAAGAGCCGGCCAAGGCGTCAACCCGGATGGATGCATACGGTGGTCGGATGCTTTCGTTTCCCGGGCTGTTGACCTACCGTTGGATTGCCGAAACAGAGAAGCAGCCGCTGTCCTATCTGGGACCGGAAGAACGGCAGGCTTTGCTGGAAGCGGAAAAAACCGGATTTTTTACAGCCGTGGCGACATCAGCGGGCAAGGAGGCATTTTCAGTCAAGGTGTATACGCCCACTTTTAACCGCCCGGCTCTTCCCGGTAGCGACCGGGGAGAACTGGCCGGTTTTGTGGAAGTGGAACTGCGTCCCGGTTTTTTGCTGCGCCATTTGATGGAAGATCCTTCTTCACCGGTGGAAGCAGCGGTATATGTCCTGGAAACGGAACAGCCTCCGCTGGGACTGGCGAAAGCCAGTCATGACGAGCTGGCCGTGTGGGAACCGGCCCGGCGCCTGCTGGATGACCGGCGGATGTACCCCGTGTTTATGCTGGGACGGGTGTATGTGGTATCGGTGTTTCCCGGAAGGTCGTTTTATGGAGAGTATCCGGCACCGGCGCCGGGGATGATTGGCGTGGTGGGTATGTTGTTCACCGGTTTTGCGGCGGCGTACGTACGGTTTTTTTGCCGGCGTCGGGAAATGCTGTCAGAAATGGTGAAAAAGAGAACCAAGGAATTAGTGGATAGTCAGCAGGAACTGTCATTGTCGCATCAACGGTTGCGGGAGGCGATGGATGAAGCGCTGGCGGCCAGCCAGGCCAAAGGGGAATTTCTGGCCAATATGAGTCATGAAATCAGAACTCCGCTGAATATCATTGTGGGAATGAACCGTTTGCTGCTGAATGCACCCCTGGCGCCGGAGCAACGGGAGAAGCTGAAAAAAAGTGAGATTGCCGCTAAATTGCTGCTGGGAATTATCAACGACATTCTCGATTTTTCCAAAATTGAGGCGGGAAAACTGGATGTGGAACGAATTGAATTTTCTCCGGAAGAAGTCATCGGCGACGTGGTGAAGATGAATGTGTCCAAAGCGGTGGAGAAAGAATTGGAATTGAATGTACGGATGGATCCGCAGATCCCGGAACGATTACTGGGAGACCCGCTGCGTTTGAGTCAGATCCTGAACAATCTGTTGAGCAATGCGTTGAAATTTACAAAGCAGGGCGATGTGCTGCTGTCCGCCGAGCTGTTGAAAAAAGTGGGCGAAACGGTGGTTTTGCGTTTTGTGATCAAAGATAGCGGTATCGGCATGACGCTGGAACAACAACGGAAAATTTTTCAAAATTTTTCTCAGGCCGATGGTTCCACAACCAGAAAATATGGAGGAACGGGACTGGGACTGGTGATCAGCCGACAACTTTGCGGATTGATGGGCGGCACCATCGAATTGGCCAGCGAACTGGGACAGGGCAGCACTTTTGACGTTCATTTGCCGTTTACCATACTGGAAGAACGGCGGACCGCGCAGGAGCGATGGAATATTCCGGAGGATATTGCCGGTAAAAAAGTGCTGCTGGTGGATGACAATCCGGTGGCCGGCAGAATTCTGCAGGAAATGCTGGAAGAAATGCAACTGGCGGTAACGATGGCTTCCTCCGGAACGGAGGCGCTGGAAATCCTGGAGCGGGCGGATCAGGAGCGTCAACCGTTTGCGCTGGTGCTGCTGGACTGGAAATTACCCGGAATAAACGGCGTGGTGACGGCTCGCCGGATTCGGTCGCAACGTTTGTTTTCCGTTCCGCCCATAGTGATCATCACTGCTTATGACCGGGATTCGATCAAAAAAGAGGCGCAAGAAGCCGGTGTAAAAGAAGTTTTAACAAAGCCGGTGCAATTCCCCGACTTATGCAACGCGCTGCTGCATTGTATGGGATACCAGCGTCAGGAAGAGGAAACGACGGTGATTTGTCGTCGTTTTCCGGGAACGCGGGTATTATTGGTGGAGGATAATGAAATGAATCAGGAAATTGCCCGAAACTTTCTGCAGGACATGGAACTGGAAGTGGACGTTGCGGATAATGGTTTAGCGG
>DATMYQ010000189.1:0-2781 GCA_035560935.1 Patescibacteria group bacterium
CTTTATTAGTATAATTTCAAGGAGTTACCATGGCTTTCTTTACAGTCCCACCGGATTTGCCGTCAATGCCTGCTAAAAAATTTCTTCGCCAATATTGTGGAATCTCCCTCTCTCTCTGGCGAAAAATCAAGCAAACGGGCAGTATTGAGCGTTGTGGCATTCGCATTCTGCCCAACGATTCCATCTTGCCGGGCGAAACATTAACTGTAACGTGGAAAATAGAATGCAATATCCCTTCCACGAGACTTCCTCTTACTATTGCATTTGAAGACGAATACCTTTTGATCGTGAATAAACCGCCCGGTATGCTGGTACATCCGACAGTATCCCGTGAAGAGGACACATTGGCCAACGCGATAATGTATTACTACGGTCAGCATCATTTAGCCTTGGGATTCCACCCGGTTCACCGACTGGACCGCAACACTTCCGGCCTGATATTGATCGCCAAGCGCCCGGATATCCAGCATCAGCTGATTAACACCCGTAAAAACATATCCCGTTTTTACCAAGCGGTTATCTGTGGTCATCCCCCTAACACCAGCGGAACAATTGATGCACCAATCGATCGCTGTCCCGACAGCATTATCCAGCGCCAGATCGCTCCAACCGGTCAGACGGCAGTTACACATTATCGGTTATTAGAAACATTCCCTGACGCCAGTCTTCTGGAACTGGAATTAGAAACCGGACGCACACATCAGATTCGCGTACACCTTTCCGGATCAGGAATGCCTTTGATCGGAGATACATTGTATGGTGCGACTTCTTCGCTCATTCAGCGTCAAGCACTTCATGCATCGCGGATTATTTTTCAACATCCCATTTCTGAACAATTAATTGCCGTGGAAAGTCCGTTGCCGGAGGATCTAAAAAAACTTGTCATGAACCTCCGCAGCCATTAAATATATCCAGGAAAATACAGCAACCATTTCCTTTGTTGGTTTGGCCTTCCGGACATAGTATGCTATAATATGGTAGGTATATGCTTCATTCCACAATAATTAAACAGGAGGGGTACTTATGCCTTTAGTTACGTCTCGGGACATGTTTAAGAAAGCCTATGAGGGCCAGTATGCGGTTGGCGCTTTCAACGTTAATAACATGGAAATCATCCAAGGTATCGTTGATGCCGCCAAAGAAGAGCAGGCTCCGCTCATTTTACAAGTATCTGCCGGTGCCCGTAAATACGCCAAGCATATTTATCTGGTGAAGCTGGTGGAAGCAGCCTTAGAAGATAGCGGCCTGCCGATCTGCCTGCATCTTGATCATGGTGAAGATTTTGAAGTTTGTAAATCCTGTATTGACGGTGGTTTTTCTTCTGTCATGATTGACGGTTCCAAACATCCGTTTGAAGAAAACATCGCAATTACAAAAAAAGTGGTTGAATACGCTCATGCACACGGCGTAACGGTTGAGGCGGAACTGGGCCGGCTGGCCGGCGTGGAAGACGCCGTGAACGTCAATACCAAAGACGCCACCTACACGGACCCGGACCAAGCTGTGGAGTTTGTGGAACGAACCGGGGTAGACTCTTTGGCCATCGCGATCGGTACCAGCCATGGCGCCTATAAATTCAAAGGGGAATGCTCTTTAGACTTTGCACGTTTAGAAATCATCACTAAAAAATTACCAAATTACCCGCTGGTATTGCATGGTGCTTCCACCGTACTGCCGGAATTCGTCAAAAAATGTAACGACTTCGGCGGTCAATTGCAGGGAGCCCAGGGTGTCCCGGAAGACATGTTGTTGCGCGCCGGCAAGCTAGGTGTCTGCAAAATCAATATCGACACCGACCTCCGTTTGGCAATGACCGCGTCCATCCGTGAACATTTCGCCAATAACCCGGCTGATTTTGATCCCCGCCAATATTTAAAACCAGCTCGTGAAGCTATCAAAAACATGGTTAAACATAAAATTAAAAACGTCCTCAATTGCAGCAACCGCATCTAATTGCCGCGGACATTGTATAAGCATCGTATGAACCTAGCGGTTCTGCGATATCTTTTTAAAAAATGTTTTTGCCAACAGGAAAGATCGGGAAGTCCCCCGGTCTTTCTTGTTGATTTCCAGCAAAAATCATCCACAGACGGAGCATATCATTCCATGAGGAGAATATCCATGAACGATGAACTTTTTTTATTTACCTGCCCCAAATGCAAACACCAATTAGCCTGGGCTAATCAAACGGCCCGCGTGTATTGCAAAGCCTGCGATAAATGGGTCAGTTTAAATCAATCCGAAGAGGAGTCCCCTGTCAAATTAGACCCGGAACAGGATCAGATGCTTCTGTTTTGATTGCTACCGCCGAAAGTACATTTGTATGTGATGGCACTTGAAAGTAAATCAAACCATTGAGTAAAACTCTTTAGGTTACTTTAGATTTCTTTAGATTGCCTTAAATTTGACTATTAAACACCTGTAAAAGTACAGGTGTTTTTTTGTTGCAGTGATAACCGGGAGCTAATCCGCAGGATTAGTCTCCAGCCGGCGTGAGCGAATCTGCAAGATTCGTCGCAGCCGGACAAATCCTCTCTCGTCCTGCTCTTTTCTGTTTTTCATTCTTTGAACGGCCTTTTCGTAGTAGTTCTATCCGTCAATATAAAGCAAAAAGACTCATCAATCGATGAGTCTTTTTGCAAACCAGCGGCTACCTATTCTCCCAGGGCGTTTCCACCCAAGTACGTTTGGCGTTTGTGGGCTTAACTTCTGTGTTCGGTATGGGAACAGGTGGAACCCCACAGCTATCGTCACTGGATTTTAAGAGGTGAACTTTCCTTT